>CAYUDI010000206.1:0-4472 GCA_964443585.1 uncultured Bifidobacterium sp. | reverse complement strand
TACAGGTGGGTAGTCGGGTTAACCTCGAGGTTGATTTGATTGCTCGCTATGTGGAACGCATGCTGAGTTCGGAAATGTTGTCAAAAAAAGTGTAAATCCTCTGGGGTGACCTTCAGTTATCTCGCGAGATTGGTCACGGCTCGCGGGCGAAATCCTATAAAATGGCGAGCCGTTCGAGAGTCGCCTTCATGTCCATATCCAGTACCAAAGAGATCATTGCTGAGCTACGTGCCGGCCGTATGGTCATCCTCGTTGACGAGGAAGACCGTGAGAACGAGGGCGACCTGGTTCTGGCTGCTGAGTTCGTTACCCCTGAGGCCATTAATTTTATGGCCAGACATGGGCGCGGTTTGATTTGCCTAACGCTCACTGAAGAGCGATGCGATCAGCTGAACTTATCAATGATGACAGCTCGTAATGGCACATCCTATGGCACCAACTTTACGGTATCCATCGAGGCGGCTGAGGGGGTCACCACGGGTATTTCGGCAGCCGATCGCGCCAAGACGATAGAGGTAGCTGTGGCGCGCCATGCCAAGCCATCTGACATAGTGCAGCCTGGGCATGTATTTCCTTTGCGCGCGCAGCGTGGTGGAGTTCTTATGCGTGCGGGCCATACGGAAGCTGGATGCGATCTTTCTGAGCTTGCTGGTTTAACTCCAGCTGCGGTAATCTGCGAAATACTCAAAGACGACGGCAGTATGGCGCGCTTGCCTGATTTAATCGAATTCGCGCGCGAGCATCAACTGAAAATTGGCACCATTGCCGATCTGATTCATTATCGTAGTCAGACTGAGAGCATTGTTGAGCGCGTGGCCGAACGCAGCATGCAGACTTCTTACGGCGAGTTTCATGCGATTGCCTTTCGGGACAAACCCAGCCGCGGCGCCCATCTTGCGTTGGTTCATGGCGAAATAAGCCCATATAAGGAAACACTGGTTCGGGTCCACCAACCCGTGTCGATACTGGATTTGCTCGATACCGAAGCAACCACGCATTCCTGGAATATTGCCTCGGCCATGAAGGCCATACAAAAAGCTGAACGTGGTGTGATCGTATTGCTTAATTGTGAGGAATCAGCTGAACAGATGTTTGCGCAATTTGAGGCGTTGTGCCAACCACAGCCTGTAAAACCAACGCGTGCAGTGCGCATGGATTTACGTACCTACGGTATAGGTGCTCAGATTTTGCGTCAACTTGGTGTGGCACAAATGAAGTTGCTTGCTAATCCCCGCAAAATGCCTTCAATGGCGGGTTTCAATTTGGAAGTGACTGGCTATCAGGCCAGTCCTGAACTCTGAAACAGGAGGCACTATGAGTATAGGAATTTATGAAGCCAATTTTGATGGCGAGGGATTGCGCATAGGGATAGTTCAGGCGCGGTTTAACGAAGACGTCTGCCATGGTCTGCGCTCTGCCTGTCTGGCTGAGTTAACTCATCTTGGCGTGCAAGACGAGGATGTATTGTTAGTCACTGTGCCAGGTGCCCTAGAGATACCGCTGGCACTGCAAAAGATGGCTGAGTCCGGGCAGTTCGATGCGCTAATTGCTCTAGGTGCTGTTATTCGCGGTGAAACCTATCACTTTGAGTTAGTGGCGAATGAATCAGCTCGGGGTATTTCTACGGTTGCTAAAGAATTTGGTATACCGGTAGCTAATGCGGTATTAACAACCGAGGACGACGAACAAGCGGAGGCGCGTATGTCGGTCAAAGGAACGGATGCGGCCCGCGTTGCAATTGAAATGGCTAACCTGGTGATTGCCCTTGATGAATTGGCTGATGAAGCCGGAGATGATTAAATAAACGATGAGTCTCAAAACTAATCTTGCTAATCCCAACAAAAATCGCACGCCACGTCATCGTGCGCGCGAATTTGCGCTGCAGGGACTCTATCAGTGGCTGATAAATCGCGAGGACGCCGGAGCGATTGATGCGCATATACGCAATGCTCATGGCTTTGAAAAAGCCGATGCAGAGCATTTCGACACGTTGTTACACGGCACCATACGTGATGTTGATCTCCTGCGCGATGACATCAGCCCATTGATAGATCGTTCCTTAGACCAGCTCTCTCCTGTCGAGCATGCTGCTCTGTTAATTGGTGCATTTGAGCTGAAACATCACATCGAAATTCCATACCGAGTCGTGATTAACGAAGCCGTAGAACTCACCAAATCCTTTGGTGGTATTGATGGTCACAAATATGTCAACGGTGTATTGGATAAACTTGCTGGTTCGCTGCGCGCTACCGAGATTGCTGCGGGTCGTTGACCCCAGCACCCATCGTATTTTTTCACTATGACTTTTCCTCTCGCACACCGCTTAGCAGCGATTGCACCGTTTCGTGTGATGGAAGTCATCAAGCGTGCTCATGAATTAGAGCAAGCCGGTCGATCCGTCATACACATGGGTATAGGTGAGCCTGATTTCCCTACGGCTGAACCTGTACTCAAATCGGCAGCGCATGCGCTGCAAGAAGGCGCCACGCGCTACACGCCAGCAATGGGGCTGCCCCAGCTACGTGAGGCTATATCCAAACACTATCACGACACATTTAGGATAGAAGTTCCAGCATCGCGGATCATCGTTACGGCGGGTGCCTCTGGCGCCTTGTTGCTGGCTTGTGCAGCGCTCATAGAGCGTGATTGCGAAGTGTTGATGCCTGACCCCAGTTATCCCTGCAATCGGCACTTCGTTGCTGCCTTCGAAGGACATGCAAACTTAATTCCCACAGGTCCAGCTGAACGCTTTCAACTAACAGCGGATCAGGTTGCATCTCATTGGACCGATCAAACATCGGGTGTGTTGTTGGCATCACCATCAAATCCTACGGGCACTTCCATTTCGCCTGTCGAATTAGCCCGTATTATTGAGGTGGTTCGCCAGCGAGGCGGATTTACTTTAGTGGACGAAATCTATCAAGGGCTCAGTTACGATGCGCCACCTGAATCTGCACTGGCTTTGGGTGACAACATAGTCGTAATCAATAGTTTTTCCAAGTACTTCAATATGACAGGATGGCGCTTGGGTTGGCTGGTGGTGCCGCCTCATATGCTGAGTGCTATCGAGAAGCTCGCGCAGAATATGTTTATCTGTGCTTCCAGCGTAGCTCAGCATGCAGCCTTAGCGTGTTTTACGCCAGAGGCAAGCGCGATCTTTGAATCACGCAAGGCTGAATTTCAGCGTCGCAGAGATTTCATCGTGCCTGAGTTAAAAAAACTTCACTTCGATATTCCGGTCGTGCCCGATGGTGCATTTTATGTGTATGCTGATTGCAGTCATTGGAGTGATGATGCGCAAGCATTGACCAGCGACATACTTGAGAGCACAGGCGTTGTATTGGTACCCGGTGCAGATTTTGGCGAGCATGGGTCACGCCGTTACATACGCATTTCGTATGCGACATCGATGGATAATTTGGTTGAGGCAGTGAGCAGGTTGAGCGAGTTTTTTCGGCTTCGTAAAGCGCTGCGATAAAAGCCAAGCAAACTACCGAATAAGGCGAAAAAAAAGGAGCTCATGGCTCCTTTTTTTTGGTTGGTGTTTTTCAAGCCGGTTCGTCTTGGTGTAAGCGAGTTGGCACATTCTCTTCCTGAGCCTTGGCTTCTCGCAGTCCATCGGCATCTTGCGCGGGTGCTGTTGGTGTAAAGGTGGGTACACGCTTGCCACTGGCAACTGCCTGCAGTCGCGCATACTCAGCCATTACCTTAGCGGAATAGCCACCATCTGACTCCAGATTGCCGGCACCTACATACAGCTTCAAGCCAGCTTCTACGGAACCTGAGCGACGTATCAAATCTTTGAGAATTTGAGCGCCGACCTGAATGTTGGCTGCAGGATTGAGAACGGATTTGGTGCCACCATGATCATAAAATTTAGAATGGTGTACCTTGGCCATGACTTGCATGAGTCCCTGAGCGCCGACGGAACTTTCTGCGAAAGGATTGAATCGTGATTCAATCGCCATGACAGAAAGCACTAGCAGCGGATCAAGTTTGACTTCTTGCGCCGAAACGTAGGCAGCCTCAACCAGCATTTTGCTAGCTGATTGCGCAATGCGATAGCGTTTAGCTAGCCAATGAGTGACTAGGACTTGTTCTTTTTCTGATGCCAGAGCAGGGTGTGAGCTGCCAGTAAAAACAGTGGCACTCACTGGATCTGATTGAAAACTTGCGTTATCCGTGAAAGCAAATTCACGCACATCGTTTTCATAACTGTACTCATTCCAAAACGGGGAGAGTACTTTGATCCTATCGGTTAATTCTGGTCTGAAAAACATCAGAGTCATGGCAGCCATCGATGCTAAACCCAATATCGTCAAAGCGTTGTGGGCTTTGGCGGCTAAGGTGCTGCTGATGCTACCTAGTTGCTGAAAACGTTTTTCTACACCGACCAATGCTGCGAGTTTGTGTCGACTATTCATGTTACCTCCTGAATCATCGCGGCCCTCAAAGCGCCTGGCAAAACCTGC
>CAYUDI010000205.1:0-4526 GCA_964443585.1 uncultured Bifidobacterium sp. | reverse complement strand
CTTCGGGGTCAACGATGGTTTCTGGACTGGACTGCAGTTAGATTACGATGTGGCTCGCGCTAAGGATGACCCGGCTGAAGTGCTGACGAATAGTAAGACCATGGAAGTGGCTTGATTCACCGACAACTCTCTGAGTACATGTTCGAAGCCGAACATGCTGAAATAATTTAATTAAGCGGCAGTCACCTTGTCGATGATGGATTTCAGGTGCGATGGCATCGATTCGTTTTTACGGCATCCATCATTTATCAGTGGCTTTTACCGCTTTACTCATTATCTTTGAGAGCTTTTCAAAATGCGCTAGTGATGCTGGCGTTAGCTCTAGCTGTTTGCGTCGTGCATCTTCTGTTTGGGCCAAATTTATCCAGCCTTTTTCGCGCATAGACTGCAATCGACCATGCAGCATGGCAGGCGAGCCAAGTTCTGATTTATTCATGAGATCTTTTACTGAGAGGCGGGCTCTGGTTACATGTGCATCCGCAATGATTTCCAGGATTTTTTCTTCAATAGGCTCAAGCCCGGGTAAAAGAGGGACTTCTTTTATTGCTTTCGCAAGATGTAGAAAACGCAGATAGGCACTCGTTGATTTTGTTTTCATGTTGGTTTTGAGTAGTAGGTTGGGTTTGGCCAGATAATCAATTAGATCGGCCAACGGTATTAACTGTATTAGATAATTAGTAGGCTCACAGTTACAAATTGTATAGCGTGGCAGCACCGCTGTGCGAGCTGGAGGGATCAGATTGAGTCATTGGGCATCTGTAAATGATTAAGGCAGCGTTTTGCTCAGACTTAATCACTAACAAATTTGCAAAGTTGTTAAAATACTCAGTTCTTCATAACTGCTCTGCGAAATAACTTTTACACCAGTCTGATTATCTTATGGATAGCAGAAGCCTATAATCCCCAGTCATCCATTTTCAGCACATTTATAAGAGCCAATGAATAGTCTAGCCTACGTAATACCCAAAGAACTCCGATCATCCGGACAAGAGATTCACCGAATTGTGGTCGTTGGAGGTGGTGCTGGCGGATTAGAGTTAGCCACTCGTTTGGGTGACTCGTTGGGTAAATCAAAAAAGGCGCAAATCATTCTCGTTGATAAGTCAGCTACGCATATTTGGAAACCATTGCTTCATGAAGTCGCAGCCGGCAGCATGGATCCAAGTGCTCATCAATTGGAGTATGTAGCCCAGGCGCGCTGGCATCACTTTGAGTTTTATCAGGGTGCCTTAATGGATGTTAGTCGCGAAGAAAAATGTCTGCGTGTGGCTCCAGTGCTGGATGAAAACCGGATGCCGATACTGCCGGAACGGGTTCTTCCCTACGATACTTTGGTGATATCCATAGGCAGCGTAACAAATTTCTTTAATGTGCCAGGCGCTGAAACGCATGCTATGGCTGTTGATACAGTCAATCAGGCTGAAACCATACGCAGGCGGATTTTGGCTGCTTGCATGCGTTCACAAAGCAGGGCGTTTCAGTTGGTTGATGCGCCGGTAAAAAAGGTTCATCTCGTTATTATCGGAGGTGGTGCAACCGGTGTTGAATTGGCTGCTGAGTTGCGTAATACCGCTGAAGTTCTTGCTGCTTATGGCTTGCACAAATTAGATCCTCAAAAAGATGTGCAGATCACACTAGTTGAGGCGGGGCCGCGAATTCTCCCCCCGCTGCCAGAAAAAATATCTTTAGAAACGACTAAGCTACTGGGGCATTTGAATATTGATGTAATGACAGGTGATAGGGTGACTCAAGTCACGCCTGACGCAGTTATCACTGCCAGCGGTAAAACATTGCCTAGTGATCTAACGGTGTGGGCCGGAGGTATTCGAGTGCCTCAGGTTCTGCGCGACATAGGTCTAGAGACGAATGGCATAGGTCAGATTATTGTTTCAAATACGTTGCAATCTGTATCGGACAAAAACATTTTTGCATTTGGAGATTGTGCGGCATGTTTTTGGGGTGATTCAGGAAAGACGGTTCCACCGCGAGCGCAGGCGGCGCATCAACAGGCATCCACTTTAGTAAAAAGTATGCAGCGGTTATTAAAGAAAAAATCGTTGCCGGTTTTTACTTACCGCGACTATGGTTCGCTTATTTCGCTGGGTAATTACGAAACAGTCGGAAACTTGATGGGGAAGATGGTAGGGCGATCGGTCAAAATACAGGGGTTTTTAGCGCGTATGCTGTATCTTTCACTGTATCGAAACCATCAAATGGCATTGCATGGTTTCTTTAGGATGGCAGTGGATACTTTAGTCGATTGGCTAAGACATAACACCAAGCCGCGCGTGAAGTTACACTAATCACAGCACCAGATGAGCTGGTGCTGCAGGCTTATCTTCTGTTATTGAAAGAGGAGCGTTTAGCTTGACCTTCGATATGGCGGAAAGTGATACGACCCTTGCTTAAATCATAGGGCGATAATTCTAAAGTGACTTTATCGCCAGCCAAAATGCGTATATGGTGCATGCGCATTTTTCCAGCGGTATAAGCGATCAGCGTATGACCATTTTGCAGGGTCACGCGATAGCGGGAGTCAGGTAAGATTTCATCAACAACACCTTGCATCTCCAACATTTCTTCTTTTGCCATAGTCATCCATATTGTGCGCTAGGTAAAAACCGCTGAAAGGTTTTATAGTGAAGCGCGTTGTAGTAAGTTGAACAGCTCATAATTTTTTTTGAGTGTTCATCCAGCGAAAATAAAACTTCGTACGCTCGGCTGGAAGTTTTCGACCACATGATAGTCACGTAGCTATCGTAGAACTGGGTACAGCTGTTTATACTCGGTACGAGAGTCTTTGGTTAACTGCTTATCCATTGAAGCTGGCAGGACATTGTCGATTCCGGCCTCATTACATCTTCACTACTAGGGGCCACCAATAATACTGAGGTGATTAAGAAATGCTTGGAGCATCTTATTCATGATGTCCCCCGTGGGCCTGAATGTGGGAACTAGGACAAATTCCGTAGCAGGGAACATTCAGGGCGGCACATGCGCGGCTTGAAGGAAGGTTGGGAACACACAATACTTACAGCCATCCCTATTATAGCTTGTTAATACCGTTTTTCAGGCTTATGCAGGGGGATAATTTTTTGCTTCGTGTCGACGTTATCGAATACCAGGGCATGGCATACCCGAAAAGCGCTACGATATCCCGCCATCGTGCAGGGTGGTATTACTGCGGTGGTGGGGGTACTGGCGCACTTGGTGGTAGTGCTTTGGGAGCAGATCGTTGTTCGGGGGAGAACATACCTGCTGGCACAGGCACTCGGTGTCCAGCGCCATACATGCACTGTATATACGCATGGTCATACATGGTTTGACTTGTACTCCGTTCATAGCGTCCAGATTCTGATCCCGCCACGCTACCAAACAACAGGCCCGTACCCGCACCCACGGCTGCACTATCACGCCCACCAATAGCAGCCCCCGCTGCAGCTCCTATGGCGGTTCCTATAGCAGCACTACTGATGGCGGACTCTTGCGATGTCTTGCCGGGAGATTTGCCTCCCAATTGGCGCAAAGCATAATCGCGGCAGGCAATATCATCACGAGAAAAATCATCAAACGTTTTGCTTGATCCTTGCAAGACTAATACGCTGGGGCCTACTGGTGCTGTCGCGCACGCAACCAAGAAAAATAGCGAGGACAAAGAAACGATGATTGTTTTCATTTTCAACGACTCAATGGCGATGGAGGAACCGGGGAGACCCGTTGCCAAGGTTCTGGACAATTCGCGGCGTAGGGGTAGTATGTTTTAGACGATGCGCAGTAATACCAATCGCCGGCAGCCTGAGGTGGAGTAGGTGTAACCTGCTGAGGAATTTGCTCTATGTATACCGGCGCTTGCTGTTGAATGATGACGGGTTGCGAAGGGTAGTAAACAGGCGGTGGGTAATAGTAAGGTGGAGAGTAGTAAAAACCCGGCCCAAAATACACTCCCAGACCGACGCGACTATGATGTGCTGCGGTCAGACTGGGAATAACAATCCCGACAAGAACTAACGATAGCAGACAGGTAATCTTCCGCATGATTTTCCAAAGTGCGTCAAGCATAAGACAGTGATTGGCGACAGAAGTTGACGCGTGACGCACAGCAGATGAAAAAAATATGCAAAAGTGCATTCGATCAAAGCCTCTCGCTACCGAGGGCTCATTTTTTTCAGCATGATGAGTACTCTGCGATGAAGCGGGGTGGGTAAATTTTTTGGGAACGGCAGCAGCACCACACATACTCATCATTGGGATCTGGCATGGGGTCTTTTTTTATGTGGGCCGCGGCCTGTGGCGGAACATACGTGGTTTGTGACCGGGAAACAGGAAACTGCATGATTCCAAAACGCCCAATCCCATAAAATGATGGCGGTGCTTTATAGTTACTTTATTCATGGCTAGCGGTGTCAGTCTTTCTTCGCCACTACAGACTGTTTATGCTAGCCTCCTTACTTTTTTGGTCATACACGACATTTAGGAGAATAAATGGATACCAAATTTATGGCTCCCAAGGAAATGGCTCGTTTGTT
>CAYUDI010000204.1:867-4568 GCA_964443585.1 uncultured Bifidobacterium sp. | reverse complement strand
TATACCATTGGCTTATTGGATCGTATTTTCACATTGAATTTACCCGAACCCATCCTAACTAATTCTGTTGGCACCTTGCTTAAGCGAGTCTGAGAATTCCTTCATGATGTTCCCAAAAACTGTCGCGGTAATGCTGTACCGTGAAATTTGCCACTGAAGCTTGATTAAATCTGCTTGAGTAATATCGCCGCCACCATTAAGCGCATTAATTTGAGTTACTACGTCTCTTTCACCTGTAGCTAGTGCGCCCTGAGAGTCGGTAATATACAGATTAAGTTGATCTAAGGTACTTTTTGTAAGTGCCATAATTTTCTCCCATAACTTAGTTTTGATTTGATTTAAGCAGCTGCATGAATTTCTGAGCGCTAGCAACAGCTTGCTGAGCAGCCATGATTTGGTTATGCACATACTGTGTATTGAGTTGGCGAAAGTCATTTTCTAATTGCACTGAAATAGTCTGCAAGCGTTGATTAATTTCGGTGGCCAGCTCCCCGGTTTGATCTGCATGTAGAGCTTCTTCTAAGACGGTCGTAAATAGTTTTTCTTCCATAATCACCTCGATATTTTAAATCGTTCACTTCCTTCAAAAATTATTTCATTATCTTTAACGATCACCAATGTATTACCATTAACATCACCACCACGCGTTACACGATCACCGTTTTCAGTCACTACAAAAGGAGTCGTTCCTCCGACGATAGCTTGTACGTTAACGGGAGGCTTTCTTGTAACAAGTTTGAATGTGCCTCGAATGGGCAGTAGCTTTCCGTAGCGTTGAGTAAAATTTACAATCAAATTTTCCCATCGACGCATATCTTCATCAGTTAGCGAACCTCGAAGAATAAATTCAGGCTGCTTGTCGACAATTTGTATTTTTTTCAATAATCCTGAAGTCGCTAATTGGTCTTGTAGTAGTTGGGGTAGATCTTCAGCCAAAATAATCGATGTATTGACTCGCTTAAGTCCTGGCAAATTAGTCTGTATTACATCCATCACGGCATCGCGTACGCGTTGCGTCAGTACAGCGCCTTCGATGCTGAGTACGCCACCGCTTACGCTTTCAACTCTTAGCCTGGCACTGGCAGGATCGATTCGTTCAGATAGCAGCTGCGTTGCAGCCTCAGCCAAGGCGGCATCCACCAGTAAGTCAACCTGCGGAGGTGGGGTCAAATTTTCCAGTACTCTAGTTAGCGACACTTTGCTGGTTTCGTCAGGTACAAAACCTTTAATGAGTAACCGACGATCGCGTGTGATTATTACTTCGACCGATGAACCAGCCGCCGTCGTTCCAAGTATTTGCCTTACCTTATGAAGATTAGGCGGGTCGGGCAAAGCAACTGCAGGCTCGATAGCGGGTGCTTTGGAGGTTTCACTGGGATGGTTAAACAACCAAATCGCAACCGTAATTCCGGCTATGCCTAGCGCAGTAAGTAAGGTAATTGATGCAATCAACGCTTTTTTGGCTCGTTGGCGCGGTATTTCATCAACGGTATTAGTGTCTAAGGAGCTAATTTCCGAATGAGCAGCAGATGCTGGGGGAGCAGGTGCCGGCATAATAGGTACTACATCAGTTGGGTCCGGCCATTCGGCATTAACGTCATCAACCGATATCCAAATGCCACCCAACTCTATGGGCATGCCTAGTCCAAGGCTAAGACTTTCTGTGATTTCATTACCCTGCGCGTCGCTAACTTTTCCGTCCAGCGGAGTGATAATCAGATGCTCTCCATCAAAGTTCAAACTCGCATGCCTTGATGCCATTTTGGGGCCACTAAGTATGACTTCACATTCATCGCCCTCACCCAAATCATAGTTCCCCGGAATAACATCCATCCGGCTTCCAGCTTGGGGTCCGAAGAGAACGCGTAATTCAATGCGGGCTTGTAAAGTTTCTAGGCTAGGTTCGAGTTTCATTGTTTTTTATGATAAATTTTTGATAATATTAGATAAACGATCGTTGTCTCGGCCAAAACATAAAACTATGTCTATACAAACTGAAATACGTGACCAGGTATTGGTAATACGTCCTGAGGGTAGCCTTGATAAAGCCGTCTCCGGTGAGCTTGAAGAGCTGCTCACAAATGAACTTGACGAAGGTTTTCGTCTGATAGTTTTTGATCTTTCCCAGCTGGAACAGATTTCGAGTGATGGCTTGCGAGTCATACTTCATTTGGTAAACGAAGTCAGATCCGTGGGTGGTGATGTCGCTGTTACAGGAATGGTTGAACAGGTTGAGAAAGCTTTGGATGTGTCGGGGTTTTTTAAATTGATTGAATCGTTCGGCGACATAGAAAAAGCGGTTGAATCCCTTCTTGAAGCAGATCAAGATGCGGAATGAAATAAAAAACGTAGCATTTAAAAAAATAGTAGATGTCATCCTAATTCCACCCTTGCAAGTGGTTGTATATTGATATCCTGAGTAAGCTCCTGATAAGAGAGAACGGGTAGCTCATACAAATCTTGCTCTATCATCTTGCGCATATACCTACGTATATCCATCGAAGTCAGCAGCACAGGCTTATGCATTGATCGTGAAATATCACCGACCGTAGATTTAATATTTTCCAAAAGCTGTCTAGACATCGCAGGGTCTAATGCAAGGTACGACCCCCCGGATGTTTGGCGCACAGCCCCACGTACGGCATCTTCTACCGCAGGAGCAAGCAAATAAGCAGGAAGGATATTTTGACCAGCGGAGTGTCGGTGACTAATATGGCGTTTTAATGCGACTCGTACATACTCAGTCAGCATCACGGAGTCTTTTTCTTTTTGACCCCATTCAATCAAGGCTTCCATAACGGCGCGCAGATTGCGGACGGATACTTCCTCGCCGACCAATCGCTGCAGTATTTCTGCAATTTTATGTATGGGCATAACACGCTGGACTTCTTTTGCCAGCTCTGGGAAATGCGTTTCAATATCAGTCAATAGCACACGAGTTTCCTGTATGCCGATAAACTCGGGTGCATATTTTTTTAAAACCATCGCAATGTGGTAAGAAAGAAGTTGCGTGGGTTCTAAAAAAGAAATACTTGCATTTTTCAATGCATTTTTTAGTTCAGATGAAGCCCAAATAGTGGGCATAGTTGGAAGAAATTTTTTGTCATTCTCGAAGGGAATAGCAAGTGCCTGGAGATTTTCAGGAGATTCACGCACTAAAAGATGATTAGGGCGTAGCCTTCCTTGGGAAACAGGAATTTCTGAAACCATAATGACATAGGTCTCATCAGGAAGAGAATCATTAAACCGAAGATTAATTCCAGGGAAAATAATACCTAAATCTTCGTATAAGGCACGGCGTACTTTAATTAATTCATCATTGAGTAACCCAGGAGAAAATGCTTTTTCAAGCCTACTTTGCACATCCACTAATAAAGGAACAGTAGGACCAAATGAATCTTTATCAGTTGCAGCAGTGGTTTTTTCATCATGACCAGTCGCTTCTATGGCCGGAACAGTGGTGACCTTACCGGTCTTGGGATCCACAATACGCTGCTCACCTTTAAAAAATATATATCCGACGACGCCAACGATGACCGATAAAAGTAAAAAGGTAACCGTAGGCATACCAGGAATAATCGCAAAGCCCAGCATGACGACTGAACCGATGAGAAAGGCCTTAGGTTGAGCTAAAAGCTGAGCACCAATATCACTACCAATGTTGGATGGACCATCGCTTCCTGTTACTCGGGTAACAATCA
>CAYUDI010000204.1:0-857 GCA_964443585.1 uncultured Bifidobacterium sp. | reverse complement strand
GAGAGAGAGAGAGAGAGAGAGAGAGAGAACAAATAGAGACAAATAGAGCTGGGATTTGAGATATCAACCCATCACCTATAGTCAAAATAGAATAAATTTTGACGGATTCAGCTGCAGTCATGCCGCGCTGTAATACACCAATCAAAATCCCGCCTAAAAGGTTAACAGCGACAATAATCAAGCCAGCAATCGCATCGCCTTTTACAAACTTCATTGCACCGTCCATAGCGCCATAAAGTTGGCTTTCTTTTTGCACCATATTTCGCCGGCGCCTGGCTTCATCCATGTCGATAGTCCCAGCACGTAAATCACCGTCTATCGACATTTGCTTACCCGGCATGGCATCCAGTGAGAATCGGGCAGCTACTTCAGCAACGCGCTCAGAACCTTTGGTAATAACTACGAACTGAACAATAGTAAGGATTAAAAAAACGACTAAGCCGACCACTAAATTGCCACCAACAACAAAATTACCAAAGGTGTAAATGATGTGGCCGGCATCACCATTCAAAAGAATTAAGCGTGTAGTTGCAATGCCAATAGCAAGGCGAAATAATGTTGTAACGAGTAAAACCGAAGGAAAAGATGAAAAGGCAAGGGGCGATGGAAGATACATAGCCACCATTAAGAGCGTGGCAGAAAGACACATATTAGTCGCAATAAGCGCATCAATTAGCCACGTTGGTAGCGGCAAAATCATCATGAAAATGATGCACACTATAAGTGCAGCAAGCACCAGATCGTTGCGCTTAACAATTTTCTGGATAAATGATTGAATGTGAAATGCAATCATTTCCATAATGTACTTTCTTTGGATGTTCGTGTGTTTCGTAGTCGTATATACATACGCATTGCTT
>CAYUDI010000203.1:0-4587 GCA_964443585.1 uncultured Bifidobacterium sp. | reverse complement strand
CTGCTCCTCTCCGGGCATTTTCTATGTGGCTTGTCGATATTGCGCTTAGGCGTCCTTACACCTATCTGGTGATGGCGTTGCTGATCCTGTTGTCGACCCCTTTTGTGCTGCGTTCTACGCCTACCGACATACTTCCCGATATTAAGATACCCGTAGTCAGTGTGGTGTGGAACTACACCGGCATGCCGCCTAAGGACATGCGTGAACGTATCGTCAGTCCGTATGAAAAAGCGCTGACCACCACCGTTAACGATATCGAACATATCGAATCGCAGTCCATGAATGGCATTGCGGTCGTCAAAGTTTTTTTTCACCCGAATGTAAACATTTCAACGGCCATATCGCAGATCACCTCGATTAGCCAGTTCATGCTTCGAACTTTGCCACCTGGCACAGTGCCGCCGCTCATCATTACGTATTCCGCGTCGAGCGTGCCAGTAGTGCAGGTGGGTTTGTCGAGTCCGTTAATGTCTGAGCAGCAGTTGAATGACGTCGCCATTAATCAAGTACGTACTCAACTAATTACCATCCCGGGCGTGGCGGTGCCGTATCCCTACGGCGGTAAATTCCGAGTGGTATCCGTAGACCTGGATACCGAAGCATTACTGGCTAAAGGCTTGTCTGCGGCGGATGTGGTGAATGCAGTCAATAGCCAGAATCTGATTCTTCCAACGGGTACCATCAAGCTGAATGAGCTTGAACACACAGTGCGATTGAATGGTTCGCCCGACAGCATAGAAGGGCTCAATCAGATCCCTGTTAAAACCATTAATGGATCTACTACCTATTTGCGTGAGGTAGCGCATGTTCGTGATGGTTATCAGCCTCAGCAAAACATCGTCAAGAAAAACGGTGAGCGGGGCGTGTTGTTAACTGTGATGAAGAGCGGCCCAGAATCAACACTGACTATTGTTGATAATGTTAAAGCGCGTGTAGCCGAGATTATGAAGGGCGCACCCGAGGGATTAAAAATCACGACGATGTTTGATCAATCAATTTTCGTCAGAGCAGCTATCGATAGTGTGGTGCATGAGGCCATCATTGCATCGTGTCTGACTGCCGCGTTGATTTTGTTATTTTTGGGCAGCTGGCGCAGCACATGCATTATTGCGGTATCCATTCCCTTATCTATTCTCAGTTCTATCATCGTGCTGCATGCTCTAGGCGAAACTATCAATTTAATGACCTTGGGTGGATTGACTCTGGCAATTGGTATTTTGGTCGATGATGCTACCGTAACGATTGAGAATATTGAGCGACACCTGCATCTGGGTAAAGATCTTTATAACGCGATTTTTGATGGCGCCAGTGAGATAGCGGTTCCCGCACTGGTGTCGACGCTGTGTATTTGTATCGTGTTTTTACCTATGTTTTTCTTAACAGGTGTGGCGCGCTATTTATTTGTACCGCTAGCTGAAGCGGTGGTATTTGCTATGTTGGCCTCGTATTTCTTTTCACGTACTTTTCTTCAAACCATGGCCCTGATGATGATGAAGCATCAGGCGCATCAAGCCAGCGGCGAGCCAGGATTTTTCAAGCGCATCCATGTGAGTTTTGATAAAGCATTTGAGCGTATGCGTGCATCATATCTTTCAGCTCTAAGCGCTTTGCTGGTACGTCGCAGAATATTTTCAGCGATGTTTCTCAGCTTCTGTATAGCCTCGTGCGGATTGTTCTTTATTTTGGGCGAAGATTTTTTCCCTGAGGTCGATGCGGGTCAGATTCGTTTGCACATGCGTGCTGCAACCGGTACTCGTATTGAAGAAACAGCGCGATTAGCTGATCAGGTAGAAAAAGAAATACGCGACCTGATACCGCCAGAACAATTAGATACTGTTCTGGAAAACATAGGCGTCACCATCAGTAGTATGAACATGTCGTATAACAATGCAGGTACGTTTGGCGTAATCGATTGCGAATTACTCATTTCGCTCAAGCCCGAACACACAGCCACCTCGGGGCACATTGCGCGTTTGCGTACTGAGCTACCAAAGCGTTTCCCTGGTACCGAGTTTTATTTTCAGCCGCCCGATATCATTTCGCAGATTTTGAATTTCGGATCACAAGCACCGATCGATATTCAATTTTCAGGTAAAGATGTCAACGCCAATTACGCATTGGCGAAAGAACTACTCAAAAAAATAGAAAAAATTCCTGGCACAGTCGATGTCCATATTCATCAGCGATTAGATCAGCCCACCATCGCGCTAGAGGCCGACAGAACAGCGCTACAGCAGTTGAATATGTCCGCGGCTAATGTTGCACAAAATGTTTTAGTTTCTCTGGCAGGCAGCTTCCAGACACAACCTGCATTTTGGGTGAACCCAAGTAACAGTGTGGTGTACAACGTGTTGGTGCAGTCGCCGCAATACAAAGTCGATACCCTCGATTCACTAATGCGCACGCCTGTCTCATCTCCCAACGGCAGCAGTACTCAGTTATTGGGTAACTTAGTCAAAGTAACCCCCACTGTGCAACCCGCTGTCGTATCTGAATACGACATCACGCCTGTAGTAGATATTTATGTCAGTGTGCACGGCAGTGATTTTGGCAGCGTGGTTAAACTGATCAACAAAGAAGTAGAAGAGATGCAACCACAACTGAAAAAGGGACACAAACTTTCCTTGCGTGGTCAGGTCAACACCATGAAAACATCCTACACAGGATTGTTGATAGGTTTGGCCGGTGCCATCATTCTGGTGTACTTACTGATCGTTGTAAATTTCCAGAGCTGGTTAGATCCTCTGATTATCATCAGCGCCTTGCCCGCTGCCTTAGCAGGCATAGCATGGATGCTGTTTTTAACTGGTACCCACTTGAGCGTTCCTGCATTAACGGGTGCAATCATGACGATGGGTGTAGCAACAGCGAATAGTATTTTGCTGGTCTCGTTCGCTCTGCAACGTTTGCGCGCCGGCGTACAACCTTTATCTGCCGCACTTGAAGCCGGTTCAACTCGTATACGTCCTGTGTTGATGACGGCTTCGGCCATGATCATTGGTATGCTGCCTATGGCATTTGGTGCAGGCGAGGGGTCTGAGCAGAATGCGCCGCTAGGCCGTGCTGTAATTGGTGGATTACTGTTCGCTACTATTTCTACGCTGTTTTTTGTGCCGATCGTATTCGCTTCGGCTCACCGATTTATCGCAAGGCGCCAACGCGCTGCTGCAATCACTGCTACTGCACGAAGGATTTAAGAGATGACTAAAGCACGTCACGCCTCTCTCGGAATACACAGCACAGGCCACAAAGAAATACGCCGTGTTCGTACCTGGCGACGGCTACGTTTGATTTTTTTGCTTGTATTGCTGGTGCTGTTGGGTAGCGCTGCTATGACCATGATGCGTCAAAAATCAGCGACTCAGGCATTGGCTGCGGACACTAAAAATCAAGGCAAGCACTACGCCAGCGTGACCCACCCTGAACCGGGTAATACGGATCAAATGATTTCATTGCCGGGAACCTTGCTTGGCCAAGTAGAGTCACCTATTTCTTCGCGCGCGAGTGGCTATCTTGTGCGCTGGACCAAAGACATAGGCAGTTCAGTCACTAAAGGCGAACTACTGGCTGTAATTAATAGTCCTGAAACCGAACAGCAGTTAGCGCAAGCAGTAGCGGCACGTCAGCAATCAGTCTCTGCTGTGAATTTAGCAAAAGTTACAGTCGAACGCTGGAAAGGATTGTTGGATCAGCGCGCTGTCTCGCAACAAGAATATGATGAACGCCGCAGTATGTATGAACAGGCAGTTGCTAACTTAGGAGCAGTTGATGCGAATATTCAGCGCCTCAAAGATATGCTTTCTTACACTCGAATTGTTGCGCCGTTCTCTGGCGTGATTACCAAGCGTAATGTAAACGTCGGTGATTTGATTGATGCGGGTTCTAGTGCAGCTCGTCCCTTATTCATTTTGACGCAAAT
Source organism: uncultured Bifidobacterium sp. (assembly GCA_964443585.1). GTDB lineage: Bacteria > Pseudomonadota > Gammaproteobacteria > Burkholderiales > Burkholderiaceae_D > Pernthalerella. The sequence continues at coordinate 668 of CAYUDI010000203.1, read as the reverse complement.
GAATCCCTTGCGTGTGTATGTCAACGTACCGCAAGTGTATTCTTCCGGTATACGCCCAGGACAAACGGTTAGCTTAAAGCAAGCAGAACGCCCAAGCGAAAAATTCGAAGCGAAAATTGTACGAACCGCTCGTGCGATTGATCCAGCAAGTCGCAGCCTTCAGGTGGAAATTACCATCGATAATAAAAACGGGATGCTGCTGCCAGGTTCGTATGTAGATGTATCCGTTCCAGCGGGCTATAACGCTGCTATGGTGGTTCCAGTGAACACCTTGCTGCTCAGAGGTGAAGGTCCTCGTGTTGCGGTTGTTGATGACAAAGGCGTCGTTAAACTTCATGCTGTGCAACTAGGTAAAGATTTTGGCCCAAAAATTGAAGTGCTCAGCGGCGTAAGCGTGGCAGACAAAATTGTCTTGAATCCACCCGATGGTTTGTCCGACGGCGATCAGTTGGTGATCGTTGAGAAGAAGGACAAAGAAAAATCGGATAAGCCCGAGAAGAAAAACTAAGAGCTAATGCATTGAATTTGCTGGGATATGGGACTCTGATTGACCAAAACCTGCCCAAAAGATATGATTGCTGACTTTGTTGAGACGGGTGCATTTATTCCGTCCGCAAGTGGAGACCTGGCCGAGTGGTCGAAGGCACTTCCCTGCTAAGGAAGCATAT
>CAYUDI010000202.1:0-4613 GCA_964443585.1 uncultured Bifidobacterium sp. | reverse complement strand
GACGCGGACAAGGGTGGCCCTACCAGTTCCAACTACGCACTATTTCCGTTTGAGCATTTGCGTCGTCCGGTGTTTCCTTTAGACCCGGCCACTGAATTTTTTATTTAAGCTTTTTAATCTTGAAAAATTAAATCGGTAACGCAGAACGCCCGGCATAACGAGTTGCAGTGCCTAAGGCTTCTTCTATACGCAGTAGTTCATTCCATTTCGCCATACGCTCTGAACGCGCAAACGAACCAACCTTTAATTGACCGGCATTCCAGCCCACAGATAAATGAGAAATCATCACGTCTTCGGTTTCTCCCGATCGCGCCGAAACGATCGTAGATAATCCACAAGCTTTAGCTGCCTGCAACGCTGCGAGTGTTTCGGTAATGGTGCCTGCCTGATTCGGTTTAATCAAAACTGCATTACACGCTTTTTGCTCTGCTGCCTTAGCTACCCGCGAGGCATTCGTCACCAGATAATCGTCACCGATAACTTGCACTTTATTTCCAGCAGCGTACGTGAACGCGATCATGCCCTCGGTATCATCTTCAGCTAGCGGATCCTCTATGGATAAAATCGGATACTTGCTTAACCACTGCAATAACACCTCTATCCATTCATCGCGACTATACGAGCGACCATCAAGACCTGGCCGATACACACCACCGCTACCAAATTCAGATGCGGCGATATCGAGTGAAATCATGATCTCACCATTTCCGTAACCTGCCTTCTCTATGGATTTTGTCAGCATTTGCAGCGCTTCTTCATTGCTAGCAAAATCTGGCCACCACCCTCCTTCATCGGCTACCCCTGCGCGCTTACCGGCATCGTTCATCAACTCCCCTGCTGCACGATAAACATCAGCCACCATAGCGAGTGCTTCATCCATGCTGTGTGCACCGACTGGCATGACGAGCAAATCTTGTATGTCTATACGCCGCCCTGCATGGGCACCACCACCAAAAATCTGTACCTCGGGCAGTGGCAACTGCACAGGTTGATTACCTGCCAGATAACGCCACAGCGGCACATGGTGTGCGTTTGCCGCTGCTTGCAGCACAGCCATGGACGTAGCAATGAGCGCGTTACCTCCTAGGTGAGATTTATTCGGCGATCCATCTAACTCAATCATTAATTCATCAATCACTTGCTGATGCAGAGCGTTTTGACCAACCAGTACAGGGGCAATGTCATTTTTTACGTTAGCAACTGCTTTACTCACGCCATAACCGGCCTGCACACTACCGCCATCGCGTAATTCAACAGCTTCATGGCTACCCATAGAGGCACCCGCCGGTGCGATACCACGACCCAGCGTGCCATCTTGCAGCATCACCTCGACTTCAACTGTAGGACGACCGCGTGAATCCCAAATACGGCGCGCATGAATTTGTTGGATTAATGTGTTCATTTTTTCTTTAAAAGCGACAAAAAATTACAGCTGTAATTCGCGCTGCCATTCATCGCGAATAATTTTTAACTGTGTGCGTGGTGACAGTACTCTGGCTTTGGCAAATGTGCGCATGCGATCGCGATCCTGTTCACCCAGATATTCGAGCGGTGATTTGCCATCGACGCGTGCCAGCATAATAGCGGCTAATAGGCGGGCAATCCTTACCTCAATGTTTGCTGTACTTTCCCAGCTAACACCTTGAAGGTATGCCGTAGAAAATGCATCAAAACACGCTAAAAAATCAGCTTGGGAAGCTGGCCTCCAAAGGCACTTAGCGAGCAGATGGCACAAACAAAATGCCGCATCAAATGCAGGCTCACCATACCACGCACATTCAGCATCCAGAAATAGCGGCCCATGTGGCCCCGCCAAGAGATTTTTAGGGCTGACATCACCGTGCACGAGTACGCGCTTGTTATTTGCTGTTAGGCTAATTAATTCGAGTAATGGATCTGCGCAATCGGTATGGACTTTGGCCGTCGCTCCAAAATATGGATCTAGCCTCAATTGAAAAAAATTCTCATCATTTGCAAAAGCCTGAGCTAGTGCATCATCATCGACAGTTGCTGAGTGTATGGCGACTAATCGACGAGCTACTTCTGCTGCAAATGATGCATCTGCTATGCCATCGCGTAACTGTCGCTTCCACACGGGATACTTGCTCGGCTCCAGCCATGTCATGGCAAAGCAAAATGATTCACGATCCTCACCCAGGATGGCCGGAACGGTGTCCGGTGCAAAGCTGGCTACATGAGTAATCCACGCTAGTTCTGCATGACTACGCTCTAAGGGCGCGCTCCAGTGTGTTGCCACCTTCAATTCGGGCAAGGCTTGCTTTACGCAGAGCGTACCGCGTCGGGTATCTACCCGCATGATGAGCGAAGAAACGCCACCCACCAGATGGGTCATTAATGGCTGCTCATTTGCATCGACTAGGCCCATGCGCACGAGCGCGTCCAGCACGATGCGCTCCTCGTCTTGACTGTTCACGAGCGCTTTCTTGGGATAGTTATAAGCGAACGGACTGTTGACCGACTCGCTACCAAGTAACAACTATAACCGAGCTCAGTGAGACTTCAGAATTTAAAGCAAGGATGATCATAGGTATGAACTATATAGCGTCGCTACGACCAGCTGTGCTAGTAGTGCGATTACGACTGATATAGCATGAATAAGATTACTGTCGTCATCAGCATCGCAGTCCATAAAGCAAGCGTTTTAGGGGGGATTTTCAACTTGGTTGAAACAATTTCTGCCGCTGGCATTATGGATGGCTTTAACGATGGTTTTAACGATGGTTTTAACGATGACCACGATGTGGCGCGTCGCTCTTTTCCATTCCAAGGACGTTGTGCACGAGCTGCGAGTGCGTCCATGGCTTCTTTGTCTAAGCGACGCTCGTTACGCGCTATCCACTCATCATGCTGACGCCGACGTTGAGGGTCAGACAGTACGTCATAGGCGGCTGTAATGAGTTGAAAGGTACGGGTGGCACGCGCATCACCACCATGACGATCAGGATGAAATTTTTGACTTAAGGTTTTAAAAGCTGCGCGTATGACTTCCGGTGGAGCGTTTTGCGCAACTTTTAGATTGTCATAGTGGGTGTGCAAACGCTTCATACGCGCCTCGACTCGGGTCTTATTGGGTTGTGCAGCGCCAGCACAAACGAGTCTTGTATACATACTCCGCTCTATACAAAACCTCGCTTGCTCTGAACGTAACGCCAGACTAGACCGAGCCTGAAACTAGGAGTTTGCGCCTAGTCAAAATTGATGTTGTGAAGCAGTTTTTTCTTATCGCTTATTAGTCATCAATTTTATACTGCTAAGAAATTATTTTATGTAGGGATACAAACTGTTATTTGTAAGCCTCAAATAAAGCACTGCGATCTATCTTGGTAATATCAGGAACACCCAGCAAGGCCAGCACGATATCGATCTCTTGCTGCAGTATGGCAATCGCACGTTCTACTCCCGGCTGCCCACCCGAAGCTAGGCCATACAATCCTGCTCGACCAATCAGGCAGGCATTGGCACCCATTGCCATCGCTTTGACGATATCACCACCGCGGCGTATGCCGCCATCCATTAACACCGTCGTTTTGTCACTTACCGCATCGACGACAGCGGGTAAAGCAGCAATCGCCGAGGGCGAGCTATCGAGCTGACGCCCACCGTGATTAGACACGATCACGGCATCGGCTCCGTGGTCTTGTGCTCGTTTTGCGTCGTCAGGGCGCAGTATTCCTTTGACAGCTAATTTACCTTCCCATTCTTGTCTGATCCAGTCAAGATCGCTCCAGGTCACTGAGGCATCAAAGGATGAACTCACATGCTGAGCCAAAGTGGTAAATTTGCGTGATGGTGCATCGGGATTATCCAAATTACCAAAGGTGAATTTGGGACCCGTAGCTAATCGAAGTAACCAGCCAATTTTGCTGGCATAGTCAAAAATATTATCCAGACCAATACGTGGTGGCACGGTAAAGCCGGTACGCAAATCTCGCTCTCGAGGGCCAGGCACAGGCAAATCTATCGTCACCACCAACACGCGCGCACCTGCATTCCAGGCACGCTGAATTAACGAACGTGAAAAAGCCCGATCTTTTTGTATGTACAGCTGAAACCAAAATTCAGATCGTGCACGAGTAGCTAATTGCTCAATGCTGCAATTGGAATTAGTCGACTGACAAAATCCTACACCCATGGCCTGAGTGGCACGCGCAATGACCAGATCGCCTTCGGGCCACAGTATGCCAGCTAAGCCCGTCGGACCAAATATCATAGGTGAACTAAACGTTTCACCAAGTACGTCAACCGCCTGAGAACGTTGACTAACATCCACCATAAAACGCGGGGCAAACCGCATCGTTGCAAAGTCGCCTTCGTTGTCGCGTAATGTGCGCTCATCATTTGCAGCGCCATCAATAAATCCGAAAACAGATCGTGGAAGTTTCTTTTGCGCGATAGCACGCAAGTCTTTTAACGTAATAGCCTGGCTGTAGTGCATTGCCCTGTCCTCATATAAGAATTATTGGGTGAGATACCGGTCGTTTATGTCTCGCAACAGCCTATATGATACCGGACAAGGAAAGACTGACTGCCCGCGCTTTTTGTGACTCACTAACAGAACAAGGCAGAAGCACCACAGTCCAACGAGCTCTGTT
>CAYUDI010000201.1:0-4628 GCA_964443585.1 uncultured Bifidobacterium sp. | reverse complement strand
AACAGCTTTAATACGATGCTCAGTATCCGCCTTCAAAATGTCTGCATACTGTTGAAGAGGCACGCCTGTACCCCATTCGCATTCGACGATCTGTACATCTAAACCTATGCGTGTACACATTTCTATCCACAAATGACTGAACTGACCAAACCGCGCAGCCAATACACGATCACCAGGCGATAGTGTGTTAGTTACCGCAGCTTCCCAGCAACCAGTACCCGATGACGGAAATACAAACGGAGTGCCATGCTCGGTACGAAAAACTTTTTTCAAGCCCGACATGATCTCGCGGGTGATTGCCGGGAATGCCGGCGAACGATGGTCTTCCATAGACACCATCATTGCTCTCATCACACGATCAGGTATATTTGTTGGTCCGGGTACAAATAAAAAATTACGTCCAGCCATGATGTGCTCCTTCCATCTCGGTTCAAGTATGTAAATGATGTTTGTCACCGCTCTCGGTAGGAGCGGGGGAAAATCGACGTATGGGCATCAGGCGGAATACACCGGGAAAGCGTCGGTCAATTTTTTGACATCTGCTTTTACACGCTCAATGTTTGCTGCATCTTGTGGATGATCGAGTACATCAGCGATCAGGTGTCCAACCTTGGTAGCCTCGGCTTCCATAAAACCACGGGTTGTCATTGCCGGGCTGCCCAAACGAATACCGGAAGTCACAAAAGGTTTTTCAGGATCGTTAGGTATGCCATTTTTGTTGCAGGTGATATGTGCTGAACCCAAAACCGCCTCTGCGACTTTGCCAGTTAGTTTTTTGCTGCGTAAGTCAACCAACATTACATGTGATTCAGTACGACCAGAAACGATACGCAAGCCACGCTCAATCAAAGCTTTAGCTAGGGCATCAGCATTCTTTAAAACTTGCTGCTGATATGTTTTGAATTCAGGTGTAAGCGCCTCTTGAAATACGACAGCTTTTGCAGCAATTACATGCATCAATGGGCCACCCTGCAGACCAGGAAAGATCGCGCTGTTAATCTTTTTCGCGATATCTTCATCATTCATCAGAATAATTCCGCCACGAGGGCCACGCAGGCTCTTGTGTGTAGTCGAGGTAACGATGTGTGCATGCGGTACAGGATTGGGATAAGCACCACCGGCGATCAGACCAGAATAATGGGCCATATCCACCAAAAGATAAGCGCCTATATCGTTGGCAACTTTCGCAAAACGTGCCCAATCGATCTTTAATGAAAACGCCGAAGCACCTGCAATGATGAGTTTTGGTTTTTTCTCATGGGCGAGTTGTTCCATCTGCGCGTAGTTGATGTCTTCGTGCTCGTCCAATCCGTATGAAACCACGTTAAACCACTTACCCGACATGTTGAGTGCCATACCATGGGTAAGATGACCTCCTTCAGCCAGCGACATGCCCATGATGGTGTCGCCTGGATTGAGAAGCGCCAGAAACACTGCCTGATTGGCCTGCGAACCAGAATTGGCCTGCACGTTTGCGAAATTCGCACCATAGAGCTTTTTTAGTCGCTCGATTGCCAGACTCTCAGCAATATCTACAAATTCACAACCGCCGTAATATCGCTTGCCGGGATAACCCTCGGCATATTTGTTAGTGAGTTGTGAGCCTTGAGCCTGCATTACAGCAGGAGAGGCATAGTTCTCAGAAGCGATGAGCTCAATATGGTTTTGCTGGCGCTGATTTTCTAACTGTATGGCCGACCACAACTCGGGATCAGCTTGCTCGATAGTTTGGCTGTTTGGGAACGCACCAGCTGGGCGTGCTACTTTCTGCAACATCGAGATTCTCCTGTGAGGGTATAACAAGCGTGCGTATTAACTAGTAATACTAATACGGATCAGGCTAAGAATGTACTGGTGAGTTCAACTTGCTAAAACTAAGAAATTCTTAACCCAGAAGTAAGTGGAACTTACTTATAGTCAGAGGTTATCAAAATGAATAATTAAAATTATGAATTTATTAGTATTTGGTGATACTAAGGACTTACACTCAAATTTATTTTAAAGTGGGCGGCTTTAATTTAAATATCGAACCAAAAATAAAAGATCTAAAAATAACAATCTTTTTGGTTATTTATCAACAGAAAGATTCATGGTGGGGGCAGGTTGATTCCAGAATCTATTTAGAAATGAAGGTTACAACCTACAATTCCCAGGACTATTACATTGGAAAAGTAATCTGTATTTATTTCAAAAAGGCTAAGAATGCTTATTCATCTCTTGTATGTCAGTCAACCGGTAGGCCCTATAACAACCACGGTTACGTCTTCAATTTTAGAAGTTTCAATTCCCAGCAACAAAGAAAAGAACGTCACTGGAGTGTTATGCCAGGGTTCAGGTTTGTATATGCAAGTTTTAGAAGGAGAAAGATCAAGGGTAAATGACCTTTATTCTCTGATTAAAGCAGACAGACGTCATAAAAATGTTGAGCTTTTATTGTTGGAAGACATTAAAGAGCGACAGTATGGGAAATGGTCTATGGCACTTGTTCATTTGTCTAAAGACGATCCTATGGTGCAAATGAAGCATCCCGAATTTGATCCCTATTCAGCCACAGGAAAAGATGCAATGAAGCTCATAGAAGATCTCATCAAAATGGGTAGCCCGATTGAGCCACGCATATCCTGAACTTAATCATTACTAAAATTTATTACGATCGACAACTATTAAACTGGAGATAATCAATGAACACGCCAATTAATGTAGGCATTGCCTCCAAGCTTGGCAACTACAGCGATGCCATTCAAATAAATCCAGGTGTACGGTGGTTGTATACCTCCGGAACTCCTGGGCTTAATGAGGACGGGACTGTGCCCCAAGATTTTGAGACCCAAGCCAGACTGGCTTGGAAGGGCATCCTAGCAATCTTGCATGCGGCGGATATGGATATTGAACATATTGTAAAAATTAATCAGTCCCTGCTAAGACGCGAAGACCTAACTACCTACAGAAAAATTCGCAACGAATTCTTAGGTCTTGCTCGCCCGGCTTCCATGCTCAGTTTTATCAACGAATTAGTCATGCCCGAGATGCTGATTGAATTAGAAATCGTGGCGGCAAAATAAAAGATATAGATTTTAAAATTTTTCATTCACATCGTTTTCTTGACGCTACATTGAGCTGGCTACATCTAAATGACAAGATTGAGGAGAAAGAGCTTAATTCTTGCCAAGGTCAGAGTCGCCATGTACATTCCCGTATTAATACTGTAACGAAACAGTTTTATTGCGACGCACAAAATCCCAGCGGTCCACTTAATGAATCTACATAGAACTTTAAGCAATCGGAATAATGGCTTTCCCATTTAACGGTCACTCTAAAAATAATAATGAGCCAAGCCGTGATTCAGCATATTGAGCAACTGGTTGATCACTATCTGGAGGAATACTCGGGTGGTGAAAGGATAGTTTTTCACCGCAAATTAGTTATCGCTGACGTTTGCGATGATCATATGCTTGGTGATGTCGTTTATCACGACATGCCCATAGAAGGAGGCATTTATTTTGAGCACACAAATATCCACAAATTCATTTGCGAAAACAATGCGGATCTTAAATACGTCGCGTTGCCGCCTGAACCAGACAAATTGCCTGACATAACAGCATTGCGCCTGAGCAATCACATTTCCAAAGAGCTTGCTGTGGAATCGGAAGAGTTCGGCGAGTGGGAATTTGAGTGTTTTTTAACTCAAATAAACAAAGAAGAATGCGGTCAGTTTTTATTTGAGGCTTTTGGCAGTAAAGAGCGTATCAACCTTATGTCATATCCAGAAAAATTACATGGTTTTGTTGAAGATGCTTTTGATACGTATTTAAAGTTTGAAGATATCCTGAACAAAACTATGCAGCGCTATAATTTTTCATAGCTAAACAGAATAAATCCTGTATAGATTACAGTGCTACTTTTAACAAAATTTCCTCTGTGTCATAAGAAAGTGTTTCGAAAAACATTTTAGAAAATTGCTTGGTAATCTTAATGAGTAGACGATTAGGAACACCAAATTCAAATGGCAAGCTGTAACTTGCGACAAATAATGGGTTCATGTCATCCATATCCGTATCAAAATTTAGTATCGGCGCATACTGTCTTGCCTCATTAACCAAATATCCCATCTCTTCTGAGGTTGCACTCTCTTTTGCAGCGGCCTGCGCAAAAAGAGTTAGCATTTGATTTTCATTGTCGACCTGTGTAAAAAATGGAAATGGATAGCCCCCACCTTTCAGTGATGAAGATGCATAAACCAAGTCAGAACGTTTTATAACTGTGTCGAGTTTGTTTCGCAGATATAACTTTGAAATGGTTTCAACAGAGACATCCACCGGTTTAAGAATCCCGATTTTATTGTCATTCGACTGCGTTCGAGTTTCTTCTATAACCTCCATAATATGAGTTGTTAGGCGAGGTATATCATGCTCGGGTAATCCAGCATTTTTGAGTATTTTCTTTAGAATATCGATTACGTCATTAAAGACATCAGCACCTACCTGTATGCTCAAGTCGGCACTTTGCAGTAGTCCACCTAAATAAAAGTGATCGGGCTTTCTAAGGACATAGCTTGCGAAATGCTCCTGATCTGCAATCATTTTTTTTGGGGTTACATTTAAAAAATAATGACTTAATTCTGCTTGCTC
>CAYUDI010000200.1:3914-4632 GCA_964443585.1 uncultured Bifidobacterium sp. | reverse complement strand
GATTGTCACCAAAACGAATTTCTTTGGGCTTAGCTATAGGACCAATTTCTTTTCCTACCCAATCACGCAATTCTTTTGCAATCACCATTGCCTCTTCGCCAGTAGGACGAGCACCTTTTAAAACAACAAACGCACATATCGATTCACCGGTGGTTGGATCAGGCTTACCCACAACAGCAGCTTCAGCTACCTTGGGATTTGCAACCAGTGCTGATTCAATTTCCATGGTGCCCATACGGTGACCAGAGACATTCAACACATCATCGATACGGCCTGTAATGGTGAAGTAGGCAGTTTTTTCATCGCGGATAGCACCATCACCCGCTAGGTACAGTGTGCCGCCCAACTCGGGAGGGAAATAGCTTGCCTTAAAACGCTCTGGATCATTCCATATGGTTCGTATCATGGAAGGCCAAGGCCGTTTAACGACCAAAATACCGCCATGACCATTGGGCATATCGTTACCGACTTCATCAACAATGGCCGTCATAATGCCGGGCAAAGGCAGGGTGCATGAGCCAGGCACCATGGGTGTTGCACCTGGCAGCGGAGAAATCATGTGACCGCCTGTTTCTGTCTGCCAGAACGTATCCACTATTGGGCAACGACTACCGCCAACATTTTTGTAGTACCACATCCAGGCTTCTGGATTGATGGGTTCACCTACCGAGCCAAGTAAGCGCAGCGATGAAAGATCAAATTGTTGAGGATGTGCTTT
>CAYUDI010000200.1:0-3904 GCA_964443585.1 uncultured Bifidobacterium sp. | reverse complement strand
TTGGGATCGGCGTCAGATGCTTTGATAAGAGAACGTATAGCTGTTGGAGCGGTATAAAAAATAGTCGCTTTATGACGCGCTATCATGTCCCAGAACCGACCCGCATTCGGATAAGTAGGTACGCCCTCGAATACGATTTGAGTAGCGCCCACAGCTAGTGGTCCGTACGCAATGTAGCTGTGGCCAGTTACCCAACCTATATCCGCTGTACACCAAAAGATATCACTCGCCTTGATGTCAAATGTCCACTTCATGGTCAAGGCGGCCCACAGCAAGTAGCCTCCAGACGCATGCTGCACGCCCTTAGGTTTGCCTGTAGAGCCTGAGGTATACAGTATGAATAAAGGATGCTCTGCATTGACCCACTCAGGCTCGCACTGATCCGACTGTTTTTCAGTTAACTCATGCAACCATATGTCGCGACCAGCAGTGAGGTTAATTGCACCTTTAGTGCGCTGATAAACCACTACACTCTTGATGCCTTCGCATCCGCCCATAGCCAGCGCTTCATCAACAATCGCTTTTAATGGGAGCTGCTTACCGCCCCTGACTTGTTCGTCAGCGGTTATAACAGCCACTGCACCTGCATCGATGATGCGCTCTTGCAAAGACTTTGCTGAAAATCCACCAAACACTACGGAGTGAGTAGCACCGATACGCGCACATGCCTGCATTGCAGCTACGCCTTCAACTGACATTGGCATATAGATGATGACGCGATCGCCTTTTTTAATGCCGAGCGATTTCAGGCCATTGGCGAATTTGCTTACTTTTTGGTGTAATTCGCGATAGTTGTACTTGGTAACCGTACCGTTGTCCGCCTCAAAAATAATCGCCGTTTTGTCTGCATTTCCATTAGTGAGGTTGCGATCTAAGCAATTGTAGGAAACATTCAATAAACCATCGTCGAACCATTTATAAAATGGTGCTTGCGATTCATCGAGAGTTTTGGTGAATGGCTTATGCCATTGAAGGTGCTCACGTGCTAAGCGCGCCCAAAAGCCTTCGTAATCTTTTTCAGCTTCGGCGCACAACGCCTCATAGGCCGGCATACCGGACACGGTAGCGTGTTTAACAAAATCCGCCGGCGGCGCAAACACACGCATTTCGTGCGTCAGTGACTCGATTTCAGACATGCTGTATCCATCCTGCAATGATTATTATGAGTTAACGATAAGCCGATACGCTTACTCAAGCCTTACATTAAACCTGGCATCAAGCTCAAGTTTGGGGTTAATGGACGGCGTAGAGTTGGCATAAGGCTGGAGTGTAAAATGACGCACTGCGAAGCCGTGCGCCGCTAACATGCCAAATTAGCTGGCGACGTGCCTCTGGAAATACAGAACCACTGTACTTAACCACGCTTGTCAATTTCATATTTTAAGCTAATCATGACCATCATCAAGCAGGAAGATCTGATCGAATCCGTTGCAGCTGCCCTTCAGTTCATCAGTTATTACCACCCCACCGATTACATCCGTCATCTGGCACGCGCCTATGATCGTGAGCAAAGCGCTGCAGCAAAAGATGCGATTGCCCAGATACTGACGAATTCGCGCATGTGTGCCGAGGGCAAACGACCCATTTGTCAAGATACGGGGATAGTGAACGTATTTTTGAAGATAGGGATGGATGTACGCTTTGAAGGCTTTGCAGGTTCTATTACCGATGCCATCAATGAAGGCGTTCGACGCGGCTACAACTTTCCTGACAATAAATTACGTGCCTCTATCGTAGCGGACCCTCATTTCGAACGAAAAAATACCAAAGACAATACGCCTGCGGTAGTTCACATGGAAGTTGTACCCGGTAATACTCTGGACGTTCAGGTGGCGGCTAAAGGTGGCGGCTCAGAAAACAAAAGTAAATTTGTCATGCTTAACCCGTCTGATTCATTGGTCGATTGGGTAGTAAAAACAGTACCTACTATGGGTGCCGGTTGGTGCCCACCTGGCATGCTGGGAATAGGCATAGGTGGAACTGCTGAACATGCCATGCTCATGGCAAAGCAATCCTTGATGCAAGATATCGACATGAGTGACTTGCTCGCTCAGGGTCCTAAAAATAAAACAGATGAATTGCGTATCGAATTGTACGAAAAAGTCAATGCACTCGGTATTGGCGCTCAAGGTTTAGGAGGACTGACAACAGTTCTCGATGTAAAGATTATGATGTATCCAACGCACGCTGCATCGAAGCCAGTGGCCATGATTCCTAATTGCGCTGCTACTCGTCATGCGCATTTTGTGATGGATGGATCGGGCCCTGTGTATTTGGATCCGCCGTCGTTATCCGAGTGGCCCGAAGTGCATTGGACACCTGATACCCATAAATCAAAGCGTGTTGACCTCAACACGCTTACAGCAGCTGAGGTAGCCACATGGACGCCCGGTCAGACCTTGCTGTTAAATGGAAAAATGCTCACCGGACGTGACGCTGCGCACAAACGCATACAAGACATGCTCGCCAAAGGTGAGAAGTTACCTGTTGATTTTAAAAACCGTGTGATTTATTACGTGGGTCCGGTAGACCCTGTGCGTGATGAAGTGGTTGGCCCCGCTGGCCCTACAACGGCAACACGCATGGATAAATTCACCGACATGATGTTGGAACAAACTGGCTTGATCGCCATGGTTGGCAAAGCTGAGCGTGGGCCGGTTGCGATTGAATCTATCAAAAAACATAAATCGGCGTATCTCATGGCGGTTGGTGGTGCTGCGTATCTGGTCTCTAAAGCCATCAAAGGCGCCAAGGTAGTAGGCTTTGAAGATTTGGGTATGGAAGCTATCTATGAATTTGATGTCAGCGATATGCCCGTTACCGTCGCTGTAGACTCAAGCGGAATCTCGGTGCACAACACCGGCCCTAAAGAGTGGCAAGAGCGTATTGCCGCCACTATCGGCAAGATTCCAGTCAAGATTGGCTAATACACCCATATCGTTAGTATCGAATGCGCCGATAGGTGTATTCGATTCTGGTATTGGAGGCCTCTCTGTGCTGCGGCATATACATGCCTTGCTGCCTAACGAGGAGCTTTTGTATTTTGCTGATTCTGGGTTTGCTCCTTATGGAGAAAAACCCGAATCAGTCATTGTTGAACGCGTATTAGCGATTGCTAAATTTTTGCGTGCACATCAAGTCAAAGCCATGGTGGTGGCATGTAACACGGCAACCGCAGCAGCGATCTCAGCACTGCGCTCTCACTATCCCGAGTTACATGTAGTTGGTGTGGAGCCGGGTCTTAAACCAGCGGCCGCATTAACAACATCGCGGGTAGTGGGGGTTTTAGCCACTACGAATACTCTGGCCAGTGAAAAATTCCAAAAATTACAGCAACAACTGACAGAATCAACTCACGTACGTTTCATAACTCAAGCCTGCAATGGCTTGGTTGATCAAATTGAAAAGGGTGAATTGAATTCTCGGCAGACCTTGGCACTGGTTGAACGCTATGTCACACCCCTTCTGCAACAGAACGCTGATACCGTCGTGCTCGGTTGTACTCATTACCCCTTTATTCAGTCGTTAATCCAACAGGTCGCCAAGACTGCGGGACACAGCATCATGCTGATCGATACCGGTGAACCGGTTGCCCGCCAGCTGCAAAGGCTACTGGTCCAACACTCCTTATTGCGCAATGAATCGACTAAAGCTCACGCCATTCGGGCATTTACCAGTGGCAGCAAAACCTCTCTGGAGCATGCGTTTCAGCAGCTATTAGGCTTATCCGTTAAGGTCGAAAGCGTGCTCACACCTCATGTGTGACCAAAGGTTTACTAGTTATCTCGCCAGGGGTCAGAAATTTTGTATAATGGTGAAGTTGATTGGGCGATAAGTCCATTTCAATGCCAGTGGTGGCCGTAGCTCAGTTGGTAGAGTCCAGGATTGTGATTCCTGTTGTCGT
>CAYUDI010000199.1:0-4703 GCA_964443585.1 uncultured Bifidobacterium sp. | reverse complement strand
TGCTAGTGTGTTTGCGTCTATGGTCGAGAGCTTATTTGCGATGGCTAAGCTTTCGGTCGATGTCATGATTTTGTTGTTCGGCACGCTTACCTTATGGCTGGGTTTTTTGCGTATCGCAGAACGTGCTGGTTTAGTAAATTCACTCGCACGCTTGCTCTCGCCATTGTTTACGCGCTTACTGCCCGGCGTACCTGCAGGTCACCCTGCCCTCGGTTTAATCACCATGAATTTCACAGCCAATGCGCTGGGCTTAGATAATGCCGCGACGCCGATTGGTTTAAAAGCCATGCGTGAATTGCAGTCGCTTAATCCCGATCCCGTCGTGGCCAGCGATGCGCAGATCATGTTTTTGGTATTGAACGCGTCGTCACTGACCTTGCTGCCGGTAATGATATTTATGTATCGCGCGCAGCAAGGTGCGCCTGACCCCACGATGGTGTTTTTACCCATACTACTAGCGACCACAGCATCCACACTCACAGGTTTTTTCGCAGTAGCTTTTACTCAGCGGTTAAAGCTGCTCGACCCAGTAGTTATACGATTTTTATTCTTTGCGGGTTTGCTACTCGGTGGTGCGATTAGTTTGTTAGCCAGTCTTTCATCTGTCGCACTAGCGGCCTTGTCTTCCGTGTTGGGCAATGCCGTATTGTTTGGTTTGATCGTGACGTTTCTTTTAATGGGCGTGTGGCGACGTGTTCCTGTTTATGAAGCTTTTGTAGAAGGCGCGCGTGAAGGATTTGAGGTCGCCAAAAATTTACTGCCCTATCTGGTAGCAATGCTGTGCGCGGTGGGTGTGCTACGCGCCTCTGGTGCATTAGATAGTTTGCTACAACTCATTCGTTTAGCGATTGATCATCTGGGTTGGGATGCACGGTTTGTTGATGCTCTGCCCACTGCCTTAGTTAAGCCTTTTTCAGGCAGTGCTGCGCGCGCTATGCTGATTGAAACCATGAGCACACATGGTGTTGATAGTTTTCCGGCACTGCTCGCAGCAACTGTTCAGGGCAGTACAGAAACTACTTTTTATGTATTGGCTGTGTATTTCGGCGCCGTTGGTATACAGCGCGCACGGCATGCGGTTACCTGTGCTTTGCTGGCTGATCTGGCCGGCGTGTTGGCGTCGATTGCTGTGTGCTATTGGTTTTTTAAGTAAGCTTCAAAAAATCATAACGACCAGTCATAATCAATAATGAGTGGCGAATGATCTGAGAAGCGCTCATCTTTATACACCGATGCATTTTTTGATGTGGCTGCGATAGTAGGCGTTGCGATGTGATAATCAATGCGCCACCCTACATTGTTTGCCCACGCCTGCCCGCGATTGCTCCACCATGTGTATGCCTCGCCTGTGGTGTCTGGATGCAGTAAGCGATAGACATCGCACCAATCCGCAGCACCAATTACCTCACTCATCCACTGACGTTCTTCTGGAAGAAAGCCAGAGTTTTTTTGGTTGCTCTTCCAGTTTTTGAGATCGATTTCTTTGTGCGCGATATTCCAATCTCCACAAATCACAACCTCGCGACCTGATTTTCTAAGCGCTAACAAATGCGGCATGAAGGCATCCATGAAGCGAAATTTAGCTTGCTGGCGTTCATCTCCTGATGATCCCGATGGGCAGTAGAGAGAAATCACAGAGAGCTTGGCAAAATCGACCTGCACATAGCGCCCCTCAGCATCAAATTCAGTATTGCCAAATCCAGTTGTGACAGAGAGGGGTTTTTCACGCGAATACACTCCGGTACCGGAATACCCTTTTTTTTCTGCGTAATGAAAATTCCCGTGATAGCCCGGTGGCGACAGAAAATCGGGTGACATGTCTGCGTGCTGAGCTTTGAGCTCTTGTACGCACACAAAGTCCGCTTGTTGTTGATGCATCCATTCAAAAAAATTCTTTTTTGCGGCTGAGCGTATGCCGTTGAGATTGGCAGATATTATTTTCATAAGGTGCAGAAGTGATAAATAAAAATGAAGCAGATTATGAGTAAGCATAACCGAATCGGGCAGCCGCTTCGTTGGGCGTTAAAATAGCTACTTTAAAGAACGACTGAAGGTGATTACGTGAACAAGCTGCGCGAAGAATTTATCGAGTTTTCCGTGGCGGCAGGAGTATTGCGCTTCGGTGAATTCGTCACCAAGGCCGGTCGTCTTTCGCCTTATTTTTTTAATGCGGGATTATTCAATGATGGCGAGCGCCTGGGTAAATTGGCCCAATTTTATGCGCAGACATTGCTTGATTCGGACGTGAAATTTGATATGTTGTTTGGGCCGGCGTACAAGGGCATTACCTTGGCATCAGCAACTGCCGTTGCACTGGCCGCCAAAGGTCACAACGTTCCGTTTGCGTATAACCGCAAAGAAGCCAAAGACCATGGTGAAGGCGGTACCATCGTGGGTGCCAAGCTTAGCGGTCACGTAGTGATTATTGATGATGTGATTTCTGCGGGCACATCCGTGCGTGAGTCAGTTGACCTCATACGTGCGCAAGGCGCTACGCCGTGTGCAGTACTGATTGCGTTAGATAGAATGGAAAAAAGCGGCGCAGAGGGTGCGCTGTCAAATTTATCTGCAGTGCAGGAAGTCGAGCAAAGCTACGGCATACCGGTGATCCCGATTGCGAACTTGAATGATTTATTCGCCTACTTATCGGGACCCGGTGCGAGTGCGGAACTGGCGAAGTTCACGCCGGCAGTGGCGACGTATCGCCAGCGCTACGGCGTTAGTTAATCAGCGCGCAATAAAAATATCGTACTTCACATACGCATCATTTTTTGTGCGCTTGAGCTCGACCATTTTGCCTATGCCTTGGACTTGATTCATCCAGTTATATTTTTCGGAGGAAGTCTGAAACTGAGGCGTCGTAATGAAATACGGCATGCCTTTATCGTTCAACACGTCGCCGCGTGCCAAGGCTTCACCGGCTTCTTTGGAGCTAACAACCACACCGCCGTACGTCATATAGATTTGTGCGCCGTCATCAGTTTCTATCGTTAACCGTACATCTAAACGTAGCGCACCAGAAGGTGTGGTGCGTATCCAGTCGCCACCAGGTGCGATAATTTTTCCTGAGATGCGCGGGCCTTTGACCCAACCGCCGGGAAGAACATTCACTATAGTCAGGCTGCTATCAATGGCTTTGCGCTCAGTAGGGATATAGACCGACATTAGGTATTCTGTGCTGATCTGCGTGGTTTGTGCTTGTGATGAATTTACCAGGCCTGTAAGGGTCAGCAACAGCAATAACAACGCATATATTTTTTTCATTTTTTAGTCTCGGTAGGTGCGGGTATGAGGGGTGATTAACTTCATCCCAAAGAAATACTGATTAAATGTAAACGATATGTTCCGTTCGTAACAGATCGAAGCTAAGCCTTAAATATACTCAGCCCCGCGTCGCACAGCTGCGCTGGCTTGCCATAAAACTCACAATAAATTAATTTCATTCTAGCTTTTGCTTTAGTAGTTCCGTTAATTGCGCGGGGTTAGCTTTACCCTTGCTTGCTTTCATGGCCTGACCTATCAGTGCATTAAATGCTTTTTCTTTACCAGCCCTAAATTCCTCAACGGATTTTGCATTTGCGGCGAGTACGTCATCGATAATTTTTTCCAGTGCGCCGCTATCAGAAATTTGCTTTAAGCCTTTGGATTCAATTAAATCATCTGCCAGCGTCGCTGATTCAGAGCGCGCTTCCCACATGGCTGCAAAGACTTCTTTTGCGAGCTTGTTAGAAATGGTTCCGTCAGCAATACGTTTTAATAGCAGCGCAAATTGGGGTGAGCTCACCGGAGAGTGGACAATATCGATGCCTTCGCGATTGAGTGTCGACGATACATCGCCCATCAACCAGTTCGCGGCCTGTTTGGCTTGTTCGCGACCTGCATTCGATACCACGGCTTCAAAATACAGAGCCATGGCTTTTGATTGGGTCAGCACCATTGCGTCATATTCTGATAATTGATAGTCACGTACAAAGCGTTCACGCATGGCGCCTGGTAACTCTGGCAGCGACGCTTTGACACGCGCAATCCACTCAGCCGCAATCACCAGAGGTGGTAGATCAGGATCGGGAAAGTAGCGATAGTCCATCGCATCTTCTTTGCTTCGCATAGAGCGCGTTTCTTTTTTATCGGGATCGTACAGACGTGTTTCTTGTCTGACGGTACCGCCATCTTCTATGAGTTCTATTTGACGTCGAACTTCATAATTAATGGCCTCTTCCAAAAACCGGAAAGAATTTAAATTTTTGACTTCGCAGCGGGTACCGTATTCTTTTTGTCCGGCGGGCCTAACTGATACATTAGCGTCGCAGCGGAAGGATCCCTCTTGCATGTTGCCATCGCAAACTCCCAGCCACATCACGAGTGCGTGCAGTGCCTTGGCGTAGGCTACGGCTTCAGCAGCACTACGCATATCCGGCTTGGTCACAATTTCCAGCAAAGGCGTGCCGGCACGATTGAGGTCGATGCCTGTCATGCCGTGATAATCCTCATGCAATGATTTGCCGGCGTCTTCTTCTAAATGCGCTCGGGTTAACTGCACAGTTTTGAGTTCAGCCTTGCCGTCAGTTTCAAGCACAAATGAAATCGTGCCGCCTTGAACCACAGGTGTTTCAAACTGACTTATCTGATAGCCCTTGGGTAGATCCGGGTAAAAATAATTTTTACGCGCAAAAATAGATTCATGCGCGATGGTGGCGCCTATG
>CAYUDI010000198.1:0-4703 GCA_964443585.1 uncultured Bifidobacterium sp. | reverse complement strand
CAGCATGGCGATATCCACCGTCACCATGCCCAGGGTGTAGCCATCTGCGGGAGAAGCGGCCAATGCCGCATGCCCAACCACGCCATTACCGCCTGTGCGGTTAACTACATTCACCGGCTGCCCTAGTTCTTTTTCCAATAGCGAACCGATGATGCGAGCAACAGCATCTGTACCCCCGCCTGCCGTATACGGCACGATCAACGTAATGGGACGGGATGGGTAGTTATCCGCTGCAGCCACTGGGACTGCAGCCACGCCAAATAGCGTCAGAACAGCGAGGCAATGGCCTAGGTACGAGCGTATCTTGCGAATCATCAGTCCCCCAAAATTTTGTTTTATTTGTAATGTTTGATCGCGACCGATGCCTAATCGCTTAACAGCACTATAGCTGACTCAACGTCATATCAAGCAAGTACTAAAAATTTGAACTGTTAAAATAAGCTGGCCTGTAAAAGACTTGTTTATCAGCGTGCTTGTGCAAGGGGGTTCAAAGAAGATTGGCCGAAAGTAGTAGACTGTGCAACCGGATGTTAAGTGCGTAGTGGCTTTTATGAGCTTCCTGCGGGCCTGCCGCTAATTTATTTGCCTCTATGTTTGAATCCACACAGTCTATGCCCGATGCCGTTGTTTCTGAAATTTCTGCAGTTTCTGCAAGTGATGAAATCATTCAAGGCTTATCAACACACCCTGCATATATTTCACCAAAGTTTTTTTATGATGCGCACGGTTCAGCTCTGTTCGCGCAGATTACGAGTTTGCCTGAGTACTATCCAACACGTACCGAAAACGCCATCATGGCTATACAGGGTGAGGCGATCAAGCGTGAAGCGGGAGTTGTATCTAGCTTAATTGAGCTGGGTGCCGGCAACTGCCGCAAGGCGCAGGCCTTGTGCGCGCTGTTGCAACCGCAGCGCTTTGTGCCGATGGATATTTCGGAAGAATACCTGCTGGAAGCCACCTCAGATTTCCGCGAAAAACTGCCCGGGCTTGCGGTTTACCCCGTCGCGTGCGACCTGACGCAAGCCATCGTTTTGCCAACGCATATTCCACCTGAGGGACGGCTGGTTTTTTACCCAGGTTCATCGATAGGAAATTTTGATCCCTCCCATGCAGCTGATTTGCTGGGGCGAGTGCGTGATTTACTGGACGATGACGGCGCCTTGCTTATTGGATTTGATTTAGTTAAACAAATCGATGTGCTGGAGGCTGCTTACAATGACACTGCAGGTGTGACGGCAGCATTTAATCTCAACATGCTACAACACGTAAACGCCATCATCGGCAGCGATTTTTCTGATGATGACTGGCGCCATGTCGCCTTTTTTAATCCTGTACATTCCCGCATCGAAATGCATCTGGAATCCGTCACCGAGACGTTGGTGAGTTGGGCTGATGGTGAGCGGCACTTTGCAGCGGGTGAACGCATTCATTCTGAAAACAGCTACAAATATCGCACCACTGATTTTGTGAACCTGCTCGCTGCGAACGGTTTTAGTCGCAGCACAGTGTGGACCGATGCTCAGGGCTGGTTTGCCATCGTGCTGGCGCGACCTTGATACCTTACTTAAGTAGTTTCACTACGTATTTTGACTTCGTATTTTGACGAATGAAATTGAGATGAACCGCTCTAAGATCACTGAACATTATCGCTACGTACGCGGGCAATCGCTTGCGCTGGTAGCTCCTTTGTCGGCCGAAGACTGTTGCGTGCAATCGATGCCCGACGCAAGCCCGGCTAAGTGGCACCTTGGGCACACGACCTGGTTTTTCGAAACGTTTATTTTAGAAGCGCTGGAAGAAGGATTTCAACCCTTCGACGCGGCGTTCAGAGTCTTATTCAATTCGTATTACAAACGCATAGGAGAGCAGCATCCGCGGGCACAACGCGGGGCATTAACCCGGCCAGGTCTAGACCATGTGCTGGCTTATCGCGCTAATGTGGACAAGCGCATGTTAGCGCTGCTCGATAGCGAGGTTGTCGCTGATCTCGACCGTTTGGTCGAGCTGGGTCTGAATCACGAACAGCAGCATCAGGAATTACTGATTACGGATATCAAGCATCTGCTTTCACTAAACCCGCTGCATCCAGCCTATGCTGCAAAACCCGCTGCAACAAATGAGCTCACTATTTTGCCAAGTTGGCAGGATTGCGCCGGTGGTTTGGTCGAGATTGGCTACACTGGCGACGGGTTTTGTTTTGACAATGAGACCCCACGTCACAGCGTATTTTTGCGCCCTTACAAATTAGCGACATCGCTGGTGACAAACGCGGAGTTCGCGGCTTTTATTGAGGCAGGTGGATACACCCAAGCGGCATACTGGCTGGCAGAAGGCTGGGACTGGCAACGCGCACAGGGGCGCGCCCATCCTATGTATTGGCATGAGGGGCAATCCGGCTGGCAGGAATTTAGGCTCAACGGTATGAACGATCTGGACCCGACACGACCCGTTGTGCACTTGTCTTACTTCGAGGCCGATGCCTATGCACGCTGGGCCCAGGCACGGTTACCCACCGAGGCCGAATGGGAGCATGCCGTCGCAACCCATGCTGTGCACTTAGCGCAGGTGGCCGACGAGGCATGGCAGTGGACTTCATCCAGCTATGCGCCCTACCCCGGGTTTCGTGCGCAGGGTGGAGCCTTGGGGGAATACAACGGTAAATTCATGGTGAATCAATACGTCTTGCGGGGCGGCTCCGCTGCCACGCCCGCGGGACATACCCGGTTGAGTTACCGGAATTTTTTTCCGGCAGGTGCTTGCTGGCAGTTTTCGGGGATACGGCTGGCGCAGGACGGCTAAATCATCAAAAGCAGCCAGCCGCGCACCTTACCTGGATTAATTAGCTTTCAACTACTTGCACGCCACGCCAGAAAGCCACGTAGCCGGCGATGTTGCTGGCTTCACGCTTAGGGTGTGGATAAAACCAGGCAGCGTCTTGATTGGTCTTCTCACCAACCACAACGTTGTAATAACTAGCCTCACCCTTCCATGAGCATTGCGTATGCTTCTCGCTAGGTTGGAAATACTGCATTAGCAAGGTATCGGCCGGAAAGTAAAAATTACCTTCGACTTTTTCAAATTTTTCGGTTTTGGCGATGACTACGCCTTCCCATAGTGCTTCAAGCATGTTTGTTCCTTGCTGTATTTGTTTAGAGGTGACTATCGAGGAAATACCCTGCAACTGATTGTAATGCAGGGGTGCAGTACTCTGCAGACTGTTTTCTCCCGATGACGCTACTCGTTATATCGAATTAAACGATGAATCAAAATTTACGCTTCGGAATACACCACAACCTAAGTCAGTTTTTACACCAGCTTTTTCAGGTATTGCTGGTGGGACTAACCATCGGCATGACACGTACAGTCGTTCCAGCGCTCGCAGAATCCGATTTCGGTGTACCCAAAAATTCCTTCGTTTTGCTCAGCTTATTTGTCGTGGCCTTTGGCTTGGTCAAGGGGACGATGAACTTCACCGCCGGACGACTCTCAGAGAGCATCGGGCGAAAAAAAGTACTGCTGCTAGGATGGCTGGCCGCGCTACCCATCCCGGTGATGATCTGGCATGCGCCCAACTGGAATTGGATGGTCGCGGCCATGGTGCTACTGGGCATTAACCAGGGTCTGACTTGGTCCATGACCCAAACAGCAAAGCTCGACATCACCAAGTTGGAAGAACGTGGCTTAACGCTCGGCCTAAATGAATTTTCAGGTTATGTCGGTGTAGCGCTCGCCGGTATCGTCACCGCGTACATGGCTGCCCATCTCGGGGCGCGTCAGGGTCTGCTGATCTTCGGACTGACGGTGATTTTTCTCGCTCTCGTGCTAACTCAGGTATGGGTTAGGGATACGCTACCTTGGGCTCTTTCAGAGGCGGCCAGACATCCGCAGGGTACGTTCCAGGGACTACGTCCTCGCTATCCGAGCGGTATACCTTCCACACCCACCACAGGCGAAATTTTCGCTTTGATGAGCTGGCGCGATAAACGACTTATGGCCCTTAGTCAGGCGGGACTAGTTGAAAAATTTGTGGATGCGCTCGTCTGGATTTTCTACCCCATCTTTTTATTTCAAAAGGGCGTGAGTCTGACTAACGTTGGCTGGATCATCAGCTTTTATGGTTTTACTTGGGGAGGCTTGCAGTTGATTACCGGAAGACTGTCTGACCGGATCGGCCGGCATG
The DNA here is from genome assembly GCA_964443585.1 of uncultured Bifidobacterium sp. Classification (GTDB taxonomy): domain Bacteria; phylum Pseudomonadota; class Gammaproteobacteria; order Burkholderiales; family Burkholderiaceae_D; genus Pernthalerella. The sequence goes on along the minus strand of CAYUDI010000198.1, from coordinate 523 downwards.
TTCTAAATGTGTCGGGCATGTGGATTTGCGGCGCTGGCGTGGCGGCGATGACATTTGGTGAAGGCATCATCTGGTGGTCAGCATCCGCTGCGGTTTCCGGGGTGGGCATGGCAATGCTGTATCCGAATCTTTCCGCTGCAGTGGCAGATATTTCGCACCCGGCATGGCGCGGATCAGCTATTGGAATCTACCGTTTCTGGCGCGATCTGGGCTACGCAATAGGTGGGTTGGGCTTGGGGCTAGCCGCCTTAATGAGTGGACAAATCCAAGCCGCTTTTTGGTTTGTGGCCATTGCAATGTTCGCCTCAGGTGCGCTGCTTTGGTGGCTTGGGGAGGAAACACATCCACGACTCAATCCTTTGCCGCCGGAAGAATAAGGAAACTTACGTCAAATGCTGTGGTGAATACTTGATGCTGGTAGCGTCAACATTTACACCCAAAACAGCCCACGCTACATTAAAAAAAACGGCATAACTAAGCATAACGACCGGGCTATGGAAACGCCCTTTTATCAGTAACAAAG
>CAYUDI010000197.1:0-4711 GCA_964443585.1 uncultured Bifidobacterium sp. | reverse complement strand
CATTTATCGCTTAACACCCACGGTTGCAGGGTCGGATGATGCCAAACTCGTGCGGCTCATGCGTGAAAAAATCACCGTCACTGCAGATGGCCAACCCTGCCCCGCTTCCGAGCCTGTGGGAATGTCCATTGATTATGTCTGCGCCTCTAAACCTAACCAGTTGGTCATTCGTGACGACCTGGCTGATGAATTAGGTGAAAAACACCACATCATTGCTGTGCTTACCTGGAGTGGTGGCAGTAGCTCGTTAAATTTTTCAGCCACCGAACGAGTAGCTAACGTCACGCTCAATGGAGCTGAGCAGCCCAAGGGGGCAGCCAGCTTTTTCTTGCTAGGTATTGAACACATAGCCACAGGCTACGATCATTTGCTGTTTTTGCTGGCACTGATACTGTGCGGCGGCAACCTGGTTCAGCTACTTAAAATCATCACGGCATTTACCTTGGCGCATAGCATAACGCTAGGTGCTGCTGCACTCGACATCATTACTTTGCCATCGGTGCTGGTGGAATCGGTGATCGCTTTATCGATAGCCTACGTGGCCTTTGAAAATCTTTTTCCGCGCTTTGCGATTTCACGGCGCTGGACCATCAGTTTTCTGTTTGGCTTAGTTCACGGTTTTGGATTTTCATCCGTGCTGAAAGAAATAGGATTGCCCAGAGATAGCTTGTTGCTATCGCTATTGAATTTCAATCTGGGGGTGGAGGCAGGACAGTTGGTCGCTGTGGTGGTGGTAGTGCCGCTGCTCATTCAGCTGCGCAAAACGGCCTGGGAAGAAAAAACCGTACGCACGCTGTCACTGATAGTGTTGGTCGTAGGAATAACATTGTTTATACAACGCATAGTCGATGGCGCTTAGTAGGGCTTATAGGGCTTACGGCGCCACATACCAACATCGAGCAGCTCGTCGTACGCGCTGCAAATTATTTTAAATATCTTGCGTCCAGGGTGCTAGTAAATCACTGACTATCGCTTGATCAGCGATAGACCAAATACCGCCAAAGGCGGCATTCATTTCTGCTGCCGTAGCGGCGCCTGCAAATTCTGCCAGCTCTATCGCTTTTTGCCCTAGCTCTTCTCGACTCAAGGTGTTGCCCGGATCGCCTTTAGGCTCATCGACCCGACCTTTAAGCTCACGACCATCGGTAGTTTTGACAGTGACTTTTCCTATCCAACGCACAGGGTATGCAGCATCGACTTCATTATCGAGCACCATGCTCACACGCTGGCAAAAATCACTAACTTCTTTATCTCGGTAGCTTGCATCAAATTCACGCACACCCGCTTTGCCATGTACCGCCAGCAAACCTAATACCGTACCCATAGAAAATTTTGCTTGATGCGTAGTGGTGGGATTAACCACCGGACCCAATACATCAATCGCACCCTGATGCACATGCGTGATCACGGTGGCTATCTGATCAGCTTTTAAGCCATGCTGCTGCATCACTTGTTGCAAGGCGTCGGCCGCTGGATGGGTATGACGGCAAGAAGCATGAAACTTAAATGACGTCTCTATCGTGGCCCAACGCTCACCCAAGCGGTCAGTTAAGCAGTCGGGGTTAGCATCATCCGACATGCCTGCTGCCATACCTTTGCTGCCTTCGAGGATTTGTTTGGCGCCACTAAACCCTTTTTCAGCTAGCAGCGCTGCCAACAAACCATCCGATGCTGCCTTGGCGGTATGCAGCTGTTTTGAGTTAGCCGCATCTTTTAAAAATTCCCACAAGCCAGCCGCTTGTGTCCCTGCTGAGCCCATCGCATTAAGCATTTTTTCAGGAGACAAATTAATTAAACGACCCACGGCTATGGCTGCAGCAACAGTGCCTACGGTACCTGTGGTGTGAAAAACCTTGTAGTGTGAGCGGCCAAGAAATTCGCCTATGCGGATACCTGCTTCATAACCAGCTACTGCGGCCGTCATTAATTCTTTACCGCTGCAACTACGATCTTGAGCAATAGCGAGCACCGCCGGAAAAATCACAGCAGCCGGATGAAACACAGATCCATTATGGACATCATCTTGTTCTATGTAGTGCGACGATGCACCATTAACCATCGCTGCAAATAAGGGCGATGTTTTACGACGTGAAATCAGTACTTCGGATCGACCCTCAGTCGGGCCCATCTCGCGTGCAATGGCTTCGATGGCTTGAACAGGTCGACCCACTTTGCCGGCTAAAGCCGAGCCAAACCAGTCAAGGAATAAATCCTCTGCACGACGCATCACGTCGGAAGGTATGTCATCAAACTGCAAATTCGCAGAAAAATGCGCGAGTTGAGAACTGGGGGTAACGTTAGTTTTCACACAGAGCTCCTAAAACGATCGCGGCATACCTAGCACATGCTCTGCCACGTAAGAAAGAATCAAATTGGTTGAAATAGGTGCGACTTGATACAGACGCGTTTCGCGGAATTTGCGCTCAACATCGTATTCCGATGCAAAGCCAAATCCACCGTGATATTGCAGGCAGGCGTTAGCGGCTTCCCATGAGGCGTCTGCAGCTAATAGCTTGGCCATATTCGCTTCGGAACCGCACGGCTGGCCCGCATCAAACAATTCACACGCTTTGTAGCGCATCAGGCTGGCGGCTTCGATATTGATATAGGCTTTCGCAATCGGAAACTGCACTCCTTGGTTTTGGCCTATGGGTCGTCCGAACACGATGCGTTCGTTGACATACTTCGTTACTTTATCTATAAACCAGTAACCATCACCTATGCATTCAGCAGCGATCAGTGCACGCTCTGCATTTAATCCATCAAGTATGTATTTAAAGCCCTTACCTTCTTCACCAATTAAATTTTCTACTGGGATTTCCAGATTCTCGAAAAATAATTCATTGGTTTCGTGATTGACCATATTACGTATGGGCCGCACGGTCATACCGTTGCCTATCGCGGTGCGCAAATCCACAATAAAAATCGACATGCCTTCAGATTTTTTTGTGACTTCTGCTAATGGCGTAGTACGAGCCAACAAAATCATCAAGTCGGAATGTTGGATACGACTAATCCAAACTTTTTGGCCATTGACTACATAGCGATCGCCTTTTTTCACTGCGGTCGTTTTAATTTTTGTGGTGTCTGTGCCTGTCGTAGGTTCTGTCACGCCCATGGATTGCAGACGTAATTCACCACTAGCTACTTTAGGAAGATAAAAATCTTTTTGTACTTTAGAACCATGACGCAGCAACGTACCCATGTTGTACATCTGACCGTGACAAGCACCCGAATTACCGCCGCAACGATTGATCTCTTCCATAATCACCGAAGCATCAACCATGCCCAATCCAGAGCCACCGTATTCCACCGGGATCAATGCAGCCAGCCAGCCCGCTTTAGTTAACGCCTCAACAAACGCTTGCGGATAGGCGCGCTCGTCGTCAACCTGACGAAAATACTCTGCTGAAAACTGCGAACATAAATCGCGAATAGCATCGCGTATGTCCTGATGATTGGTTGGAGACATAATTAGCCTTGGTTGAACTGATATCGAGCGCACATGCTGCAGAGCAGCAGGTTGAGTGTGACTGATACTGTACTCGGTAACAATTCAGAAATTTATAATGCGGGCTTGAAAGGCTATTAACCCTGTAGAGATTACAGCTGGATCACGCAATAACTGGGGTTTCTGCGACCAACAGCTCGACTAATTCACGCGCAAAGGCAGGAAGAGCTTGCACATTTCTTACACAAACTTGCATCTTGCGTATAGCCCATTCATCTGTCAGTTCGACCATGCGAATGTTCATTGTTTTGGCGTGGCGACTTGCCGATGAAAACGGAACTACGCCTATACCCACACCGGATTCAATCATGCGACAAGCCGCTTCGAAATTTCCTACTTGTATACGTATTTTTATAGGACGGTTTAAATCATTAGCAGCCTGGGCCAAGAACGTATGAATCGCGCTCGCCTCTACCATGCCCACAAAATCATGCGTGAGTGCTTCAGAAAAATCGATACGACCACGATTAGCCAAAACATGTGTTTCAGATGTCACCAGCACCAAACGATCTTCGCTTAAGGCTAAGGTTTCCAAACCATCGGTGCGTACATTGCCCGCCACAATACCAACATCGACCTTACCTTCTGCAACGGCGCGCACTATGTCATGTGAAAGTCTCTCTTTCAGGTCAACATTCACATCCGGATGCGTAGCTAGAAATTTTTGCAACAAGGCTGGCAGGAATTCAGCCATGGCCGTAGTGTTGGCAAAAATACGCACATGGCCCCGTGTGCCTTTAACGTATTCAGACAGATCCGCGCGCAAATCACTTAACTGCTGCAGCACGAGTCGCGCGTGATGCATAAAAGCCTGGCCCGGAGGTGTCAGCGTGACTCCTTGACTGGTGCGGTAAAGCAGCTTGACACCCAGACCCTCCTCTAAATTTTTGATACGTATCGATGCCGCAGGTAAGGACATGTGCGAGCGCTCAGCGCCGCGGGTCAGGCTGTTCGCCTCGGCGATGTTTACAAAAAGTTTGATGTCGGGAAGATCAAAATGCGCCGCCATGGTATTCACCCAAAAACTGGAAAAGTCTTGAAATCACCTGACAGCAGTGTTTTGCTATCGGCATGTTGCAGCCAACCTTCTATCAGAGTAGCGTACACCCTGCGAAAATCAGTCGTGTGCTTGAGGTTACCACCCTCATCCAGGTTTGTCAGTGAAGGTACCTCACCATAATGACCGCCCTTGACAGGCTT
>CAYUDI010000196.1:0-4742 GCA_964443585.1 uncultured Bifidobacterium sp. | reverse complement strand
AGATTGAGGGCAATACACTAAGGCGTCTTCACCCGTGTCTGCAATCACATGAAATTCCTGCGACCCAGAACCACCAATAGCGCCGTTGTCTGCTGCCACCGCACGAAAGTTCAATCCGAAGCGGTCAAAAATACGGGTGTAGGCCTCGACCATGGCTTGATAGGATTTTTTTAGGCCCTCTATATCGCGGTCATATGAATACGCGGGCTTCATCGTGAATTCACGGCCACGCATAAGTCCAAACCGAGGACGACGCTCATCCCGAAATTTGGTTTGTATGTGATAAAAATTTATAGGTAATTGGCGATAAGACTTGATCTCGCTACGCGCGATATCTGTCACCACCTCTTCTGAAGTAGGCTGAATGGCGAAGTCGCGGCCGTGCCTGTCTTTTACGCGTAACAGTTCCGGGCCCATTTTGTCCCAGCGGCCAGTCTCCTCCCATAATTCAGCCGGCTGAATCAACGGCATTAATAATTCGACACCGCCAGCACGATTCATTTCTTCGCGCACTATGTGTTCAACTTTGCGTATGACTCGCAAACCCATGGGCATGTAGTTGTATATGCCCGAACCCAGGCGTTTAATCATTCCGGCACGGATCATGAGTTTGTGACTGACGATCTCCGCATCGGAAGGGGCTTCTTTGAGGGTGGAAATAAAAAATCGAGTAGCGCGCATGAAGATGAAATCTTTTAAAAAGAGGGGGTTATAATCAGTTCAATTTTAAAGTATTCGCTGGTTGACGCCATGGCGAATCGCACCACCCACACGCTGGAAGGATAGGCCGGGCCACTTTCCATCGTCGCTTTTTGTGCGATTTGGCGCAAACCGCAGAAAAATCGAGGTGAGACATGCTGGACCGTGAAGGCTTCCGCCCGAACGTCGGCATCATACTGCTGAACCATCAAAATGAAGTCTGGTGGGGTAAGCGGGTGCGTGAACATTCGTGGCAATTTCCACAAGGTGGCATCAAGCACGGCGAAACGCCGGAGCAAGCCATGTATCGCGAGCTACAAGAAGAAGTAGGTCTTCGCTCCGAGCACGTTAAGATTGTCGGTCGAACCCGTGACTGGTTACGCTACGAGGTGCCTGATCATTTTATAAAACGCGAAATACGTGGCCACTACCGAGGCCAAAAACAAATATGGTTTCTGCTGCGAATGATAGGTCGCGATTGCGACGTCAATCTACGCAATTCCGAACATCCTGAATTCGATGCCTGGCGCTGGCACGACTATTGGGTTCCAATGGATGTAGTCATAGAATTTAAGCGCGACGTTTACATGAGGGCTCTGCAAGAACTCTCGCGTTTCCTAGCCCGCCCCCAAAACCCGGTACAACGTCGACCTCGTGATCAGATGCTGCCAAAAAATGAACATGACGCCATGCCAACTCAAATCCTAATTGAACCTGGATCTAAATGATACCGCGCCAGAAATCTGCTCTGCGTTATTGCGTATTGACCGCGGCACTACTGTTTTCCATAGGCGCGTTAGCACAATCAGATGATGCTGACAAAAATCTCAACAAACCTGAAAGTCCTGTGATTCTTCCGAGCCCGGTCACAAAAAATAATCTGTTATCTTTTTATGTCAGTCCAACCACCTCTATGGATTTTGCCATCGATGCAAAATCTGTCACTGTGACTGATGATGGTGTAGTACGTTTCGCACTTATTATTACCAGCCCTAGCGGCGCAAATAATATTAGCTACGAAGGTATACGATGTAGCTCGGGTGAGAAAAAGCTGTATGCCATCGGCCAGTTAAATGGTTCTTGGTCACCCGCTCGACGCGACATATGGGAGCCTATCTTTGATCATGGGTCAAATCGATATCACGCCGCACTGGCAAAAGATTATTTTTGTGAAAGCGGCGTTGTTGCAGGCAAAGCAGAAGTAATTACAGAAAGACTGCGCAAGAAAAAAACTCTCAGATAGCTTTGAGTACTGCCCAGTTATTGTGTCGCTGAAGCTCGACGTCAAATGAGCACTAAATTATCGCGATGGATAAGCTCTACTTCTTCTACGTAACCAAGAATTGCCACAATCTCAGACGATGGTTTGCGCATAATTCGCCTTACTTCGGTGCTTGCATAGTTACTGATACCACGCGCAATCGATAGTCCTGCTTGGTCAACACAGGTAATAACATCACCTCGACCAAATTCACCGCTAACGTCAATCACCCCGACCGGCAAAAGTGATTTGCCATCGGCCGTAAGTTTTTGTATTGCGCCAGCGTCAAGCACTACCTTACCAGCCGTTTGTAAATGATCCGCCATCCACTGCTTTTTGGCCGTCAGACGCGCTGTCTCTGCAGTCAGTTGGGTGCCTATAGCCTCGCCTTGTGCAAGTCGTACCAGTACCTGATCTTCTCTACCCCAGGCAATAATAGTGCTTGCACCCGAACTTGCAGCACGCTTGGCTGCTAGTATCTTCGTTAGCATTCCACCGCTACCTATGCCTGTTCCAGCGCCACCGGCCATACTTTCTAAAGCGGGATCACCTGCTTTGGCTTCATGAACAAACTGCGCATTTGAATCTTTGCGCGGATCGGCAGTAAATAAACCACGCTGATCCGTCAATATGATCAGCGCATCTGCCTCAATCAAATTAGTGACCAAAGCGCCGAGGGTGTCATTGTCACCAAATTTGATCTCGTCGGTAACGACAGTGTCGTTTTCGTTAATGACAGGGACCACACCGAAATCGAGTAGCGTAAAAAGTGTAGAACGGGCATTCAAATAACGCTCTCGATCAGCCAAATCAGCATGCGTCAACAATACCTGCGCTGTGCGCAATCCATGGCGCCCAAAACTGGATTCATAAATTTGTGCAAGACCCATCTGCCCAACAGCGGCACATGCTTGAAGCTCGTGTATGCCTGTAGGCCGCTTTTCAAATCCTAAGCGCTGCATTCCCTCGGCGATCGCACCCGAGCTAACGAGTACGACTTGTTTTCCTAGCGTGCGCAGGTGAGCAATCTGATCGGCCCATTTACCAATCGCCGCATGATCAAGACCTTTGCCCTCGTTGGTGACGAGCGAGGAACCAACTTTAACAATAAGTCGTTGTGCTTGCGGGATAAGGGATTGAATCGATAGAGCCATAGTCGATCAGTTGGTAGCTGTAAAAGCTAATTAATCGACGAACTTAAAACGCGGATCATCCGCATCCACTGAGGCAACATCCATCGCCAGTTCAGCAACACCGGATTGCTCACGCTGCTCTTGATATCTTTGCGCGGCAAGATACTCGTATATTTCAACAACTAATTCCTCGCATCCTTCACGAGTCAGTCCAGAGATTTGAAACACAGGGCCTTTCCAGCCGAAATCTTTGACGAATTTTCTTACGCGCTGTGCGCGCTCATCATCGGGCACCATATCGAGTTTGTTAAGTACCAACCAACGCGGCTTATCAAACAAGGTTTGATCGTATTTTTTTAATTCTTTAACGATAGCCTTCGCTTCTTTGGCAGGATTAATATTGTCATCAAACGGCGCAAGGTCAACGATGTGTAATAACAATCGCGTGCGTTGTAAATGACGTAAAAACTGTACTCCCAAACCAGCTCCATCGGCTGCACCCTCGATTAAGCCCGGAATGTCTGCGATGACAAAACTTTTTTCGTGACTTACGCGCACCACACCTAAATTGGGATGCAAGGTAGTAAACGGGTAGTCCGCAATTTTCGGGCGAGCATTCGATACCGCAGCGATAAATGTGGATTTTCCTGCGTTGGGCATGCCAAGCAGACCCACATCAGCCAACACTTTCAATTCAAGCTTTAAATCGCGCCGCTCGCCTTCTTTGCCATCGCTTTTTTGGCGTGGTGCTCGGTTCGTTGAGGTTTTAAAGTGAATATTGCCCCAGCCACCTTCGCCACCTTTTGCAAGCAGCGCAATTTGACCATGCTCAGTCAGATCAGCAATGATTGCGCCATCATTTTGGTCAATCACCAAGGTACCTACCGGCATGCGCAAATAAATATCGTCAGCGCCCTTACCGTAACAATCTGCGCCTCGGCCGTTCTCACCGTGCTTTGCTCGGTGAAGTTTTGCAAAACGGTAGTCGACTAGCGTATTTATGTTTCGATCAGCAATAGCAAAAATGCTTCCGCCTTTACCGCCGTCCCCGCCGTCTGGCCCGCCAAAGGGACGAAATTTTTCTCGACAAAACGATGCAACACCGTTGCCGCCGTCACCGGCTACAACCTCGATTTTTGCTTCGTCAATGAACTTCATGTTTGGCCGCCATAAAAGAAAAAAGGCCCTACCTGCACGGCAGAGCCTTTTCGCAGGATACGACTGAATTTATCAGGCTGGTATTACCATGACCACGTGGCGCTTGAGTGCACCCTTGGTCGCAAACTGTACCTTGCCATTAATCAGCGCAAAAAGTGTATGGTCTTTGCCCATACCAACATTTTCACCTGGATGAAGTTTGGTTCCACGCTGACGAACAATAATGCCACCGGCATTAATTGCTTGACCGCCGTAAACCTTTACGCCCAGTCTTTTCGACTCTGAATCACGGCCATTGCGCGTAGTGCCGCCGCCTTTTTTGTGTGCCATTTGATGCTCCTGATTACTAGGTTATTTCGCTCAACGGCTTAGCCGTTAATGGAGACAATTTGCAGCTCAGTGTAATTTTGACGATGGCCTTGGCGCTTTTGATAATGCTTACGGCGACGCATCTTGAAAATTTTCACCTTGTCGTGACGACCATGCGCCAC
>CAYUDI010000195.1:0-4743 GCA_964443585.1 uncultured Bifidobacterium sp. | reverse complement strand
CAACACTCGAAATGACCACTGCCATCGAAGTACGTGGCGCAATGAGATAGAGCCACTGGCCCTGTACTTGTGCGACCCTTCGATACATTAGGTCTATCCTCTTACAACTACGCTTGAGTCCAATGATAACCGGACTTTACGCATAATCTCACCAAGTACGATATTCAAATGCTTCAATTGCCGGGCATAGTTAATTTGATATCGTCAACCCATAAACTAAGCGCGACAACACGCCCGCAGGCGTCGTCCCTATAACTTCGGCAAAGCCAAAGATGCGCTTTGTAATCTTCGATGGAGAAAAGTCACTTGGCTCATTTGTGGCAGACACGCTATGATGGAAAGATGACTATAGATTTATAAGGAATGTTATATGCTGCAGCGCGCAACATTTACGGATATGCGAAATAGCACTGAAGATGATTGGAATATCATTGTTGAGGATTTTCGTGCTTATGCAGCTAAGCTTCCTGAGCGAGTAATCGCACATCTAAAACTACTCGATGGCGATACAGGCGGATTTGCTGTGGATCGTTTAACACATAGTTTGCAGACAGCCACCCTGGCTCATCGTGATGGCAAAGACGATGAATATGTCGTGTGCGCGTTACTGCACGATATAGGCGACACACTGGGTAGTTACAACCATCCCGACATAGCAGCTGCCCTACTCAGGCCCTTTGTCAGCCCAGAGAATTTTGCGATGGTAGAAAAGCATGGCATGTTTCAGGCCTATTATTTTTTCCATCATCTGGGCATGGATAGAAATTTACGCGATCAATTCAAGGGGCAAGCGGTGTATGACCGCACTCTGGAATTTTGCGAAAAATACGATGCGCCAGCGTTTGATCCTAGTTACGACCATCTGCCACTGTCATTTTTCGAGCCTATGGTCCGTCAACTATTCTCAGCACCCAAAAACACTATTTATACGACTTGCTGAGCCTAATAAAAATAACGCATCTCGATAAAAAACAGGCTGTTCTTATGCAGCAGCCCATACAAGGTATCACTACTGCCCTGGTAATACTCATACCCACTCAGGATTTTTACCTGATCGCTCCATAGATACGTCATGCGTGGTCGTACAGAATAGCCATGGCGATCTAACAAACTGACACCGGCTAGTTCAGTTTCTAGCGTTTCATTCCACCATTTTTTTGCGATGCGTACGCTGACACCATTTTGTGTGCGATCTAGCTGATTCGCCAAGATGGCGTGCAAGCGAGACGCGGTTGATGGTTGACTGTAATTGCTCACCGTGCGATTAAATACCTGAACGATACCGCTCGTGTTATTACCAAAATCTCGCTCCACACCCACCACGGTATAAAGGAACGGATTTTTAATGAAGTCATCCGTACCCGCAGGATCTTCTGTACGTGTAAACGCTGATTCGACTGCAAACCGATAGGCACCTCGGGTGGTTGCCGCATCAACACCAATAACCTGAGTGCGGTAGTGTTTGAGCACACGTGCTGCTGACAGATCACCATTTAAATCATATCCGTCAAAATACGAGATCGACCAATCCAAGTCTTTGCCAGATTGATCAAATTTGACTGCCCATTGTCGACGACTGTTAGGCACAGTCTCTTTGTAGCCTGAGCGTAAAAATAGTGTGTTTGGTTGAAATTCTGGCAGCCATATACCCGTGATGCTGGTGTAAGCATCCATATTCCAAGATGCTTTACCAGCCATAGATCCGAAGCGATCCTCATCAACATCGGCCGCCATCAGCCTAGCGTCGCGTGGTGTGAGGTTATCGGTAGGATTTAGCCGGTCTGTTCTGCCCCAAGCAATGATTTGCTTACCAACGCGAAAATCAAATGCCCCTGAGCGTGTTTCTACATAGGCTTCACGCAAACGATTTCGAGAATTACCTGTTGACCTCATATCCTCACGGGCAGCGTAACCTTCGGCAAACAAACCTATACCGTTACTCAGTTTTTTATCCAGTTTTAACCAAACTGATCCCGTTCCGATGTTGGATACATCATCATACAAACGGTTAGAGCTCCAGTAACCCCCACGTAGTGATCCGGTCAAACCTATGGCATTGAGCTGTTTACTAATGCCTGTGTCTAGTGATACTGTATCTCTTACAGGTGATGCTATGTCATTAGCTTCTTGTGCACAAGCCACGGCTATAAAGGCTGGAGCAAATAAAGTCAAACAAGCGATATAAAAAGCCCCGGAGAACCGGGGCTTAAAATAAGACATCAAGCTCATTGCTGTTCCATGTAGCGGGTAGTGAAGAAGTCATCCTTCACACCATTATTGACTTTGAACTGGTCAATAGTGATAACGGTGCTGTGGCCTGTCTGAAGATTTTTGGCTTCTAATATGCCGGCCTGCCATTTGTGTTTAACGGTGTCGACTTCCTTCCAGTGAGAATACTTAGCCTCTTTGAGTAATTCTCCAGCTTCATCATAAGCAATCGCTTTTACAGTGACAAAATTGTCTTTCTGTATCCAGCCCACGCGCTTGGAATAGCCGGTATTGGTCTTTACAGTGGCATCTTTGGGAGTGGATTCGATCACATAGCAAGGCTTGCCATCAATATCCTCTTCTTTGACTAGCGTGTGATTCCATTCTTTCACCTTGTGACCGATCACATCGCCATACGAAAAATCCGTACCTACAAAGCTATCTTTTTTGTTACTAGAAATCAGACGGCGAACTTTCTTCACGCTAGGTAGGTAAATCCAGATATCGTCATCTTTATCAGAATGCTCTATTAGTAAAGAAACTGTACCTTTGACGTCTGTCGGTTCGAGAAAGCGCGTCATGCGTTTATTGTCTATTCCATTGGCATCAAGCTTAGAGGTGCCAAAGGTTTTACGTACACGCTGCTGACCTGATTTGTTCGTTAATGTCATGGTGGTATCTGATGTGGAATCAGCATATTTACCGACCACAAAATTCTTATCCATGATTTCAACGGCCGTCAGTGCCCAAGCGACAGCAGGAAGAGTGAGTGCCGCAATCAAACCTGCTATCAGACCAACAATACGCAAGCCATAAAAACCAGAACTGCTAGGTTTCATATCCATTGATGAGTAGCTCACATCACTCTCCTTTGAAAATAAATTTTGGACGGTACTTGTGCACCAACGCTGGCATAACAGTCAAAGCAGCCGTCACGCTAACCAACATAGCTGTACCAATTAGTAGTGCATTCCAGGTGTGGGGATAGTAGCCGCGCGAACCCGCCTGGACCGCATAACCACCTGCGACAGCAGATGCTACAAACAAGCAGGCTTTGCCTGCCGTACGCAGCACCTTACGGAAGGCTTCGTCTTCTGTTGTTCCAGTAGCCATTTCTTCTCGCAGACGGAACAGCATATAGATTGCGTAGTCAGCACCGATGCCTATAGCCAGCGCCGATGTCAGGGCGACCGGCACATTTAAACGCAAGCCTAATAACCCTATCAGACCCATGTTGACCAATACCGATAGCAGCAACGGTGTGACTACCAACACACCTGCCCACGCAGAACGGAAGACCAGTGCAGCGGCGATAAAGACAACGCTGGCAATCTGTATCACGTTCAGAATTTTATCTTTAACGATGACGTCTGTAATAGCGGCACTTTGAGCGACGCTACCACCTATGCTGACTTTAATATTCTTTGGGAATTTTTCGGCAGAAAATTGCTGAATTTTTATCCAAAGATCTTTCATGTCAGCCGTACTGTCACTATGTGTGAAGACCACCATATTAGCCATACGGTAGTCGTAGTCTACGTAGGGATCAAAATCACCAGGCTCACCCGACATCGTATACAAGAGCAAATATTCAGCGATTGTGTTTTGCTTATCCGGAATACTGAAAAATTCAGGCTTATCAGCGTTCATGGATTGATTCATGCGCTTGATAAACTCAGCAATCGAAATCACTTTACCTATATTAGGCTGCTGCGAGACAAAGATCTGCAATTCATCCATAGCGCGTAAAACTGCCGGATCTTTAATCGCATCGACTTTGTCGCCTTCGATCATTAAATAAATATTGTTGGTGCCCGCCATACGCTCATTGAGCTTACGATCAGCTACCAGCAAGGGCAAATTAGGATCAAAATATTTTTTGAGTGCACTTTCGATTTTTAGCTGCGACATGCCGACCAAGGCAATCACAACAATTGCGCCAGCCACCATAAAAATCCGATCTCTGTTTGGCCCTAAAATCAGATTGGCGTAAAAACCAGTAATACGATCCCAGATACGTTCTTCTCGTTCCATACGCGCTTCTTTCTCACCTGGTGCAGGAAGAATGGCGCGCAGCGCAGGAATGAAGGTCATCTCTACTATTAATACCGACAAAATACCGATACCAGAGAAAATACCGAAGACACGAATGGAGACAATGTCGAAGATCATCAGTGAGAAAAATCCAGCTGAGGCCACCAAACCTGCAATTAACATTACCGGACCAATCTTCACTATCGACTCAATCACGGCAAGGCGATTAGCTTCTTTGGGCGTATGGCTAGTATCGAGCCGAAGTCGGTTGTACTCTTCGTAATACCGCTTGAGCATCTGCACCGCATGTCCGGCCCCCACTGCAAGTATTAATATCGGGGTAGACATATTAAAAATATCTAGCGGCACATTAGCCAGACCCATAAATCCTTTACCCCAGATAACCGCAATGATGGGCGTAACCAGCGGCAGTATCAGTCCCTGCATAGTGCGGAAAGCTTCATAATGAATCACGCCTATGATGCCTATCGCAATCAGCAA
>CAYUDI010000194.1:0-4874 GCA_964443585.1 uncultured Bifidobacterium sp. | reverse complement strand
CTGCGCGGCTTGCATGATATGGCCGTTGCTGACCCTAAGTATTTACCCTCGTTAGCTAACGGTTCATTTTTACCGACACAAGGCCGTTTGTTTGCTGCCTTCGCACAGCCCATAGAATCGGTTCGCTATGTACTGGTTGGTGAGGGCCCATACCCCCGTGAAGCAAGCGCAACCGGTGTTTGTTTCATGGATGGTGCCGTGGATGAGTTGTGGTCGGAACAAGGTTTATCCAAGCGAGTAAACCGCGCCACATCGCTGCGAAATTTTATGAAGATGTTGATGGTCGCCGAGGGATTGTTAGCGGTCGAGTCAACCAAGGGTGACATGATCGCTCTCGTTTTCCGACCCGAGGTAGCGCCTGCCAAGGATGCTAAAGCCTGGCGGCCTTTGCTTCATGCGGTACTTGATGCCTTGCTTGCACGTGGTGATCTGCCACCTCCCACCCTGGTGCTGTGGGGAAAAATCGCCCAGTGGTTAGAGGATTTGGCTCCCGTGGCTGAATTCCCCCGAGCTATCGCTGAGCATCCCTACAACCTGTCATTCATAGGGCATACGGGGATGCAGCAGCTGTTTGCGCCTATGAGACTATTGTATTTAAAGTAACTTTCATCTGGGTAGTTCCAAGGTAATTAGCCCGTAATTGGCAATACCTGACGATTCCTGTCAAGTTTGGTATACTCGACCAAATCGTTCGGGATTGTCTTTCTGGGATGTCCCGTTCTTCCATCGAAGCAAGTTTTTTGGAGTCTGTCCATGCGCCTTACTACCAAAGGTCGTTTTGCAGTGACCGCCATGATTGACCTTGCATTGCGTCAGCATCAAGGGCCTGTGACGCTTGCAGGTATCAGTCAGCGACAAGAGATTTCGCTTTCTTATTTAGAACAGCTTTTTGGCAAACTGCGTCGGCACGAAATTGTCGAATCAGTTCGCGGACCAGGTGGTGGTTACAACTTGGCTCGCCGTCCAGAGGACATTACCGTTGCCGATATCATCATTGCGGTTGATGAGCCCATCGACGCCACTCAATGTGGCGGTAAACAAAATTGCCACGGCGATAGCGAGACCAAAGGTACTCGTTGCATGACGCATGATTTGTGGGCAACGCTCAACGCCAAGATGGTGGATTACCTGGATTCAGTTTCACTCAAAGATCTGGTTGAGCAGCAAAAAGACAAACCTGTAGAGCCCAAGCCGGTCGTGGTGGTGCAGCGCACCCATCACGCAGCCTGATCTAGCAACCGATTACTACGGAGTACCTGAACATGAACGCACCGCTGGCAAAAAACCTAATGGATACCATCTGGGCGCCGCATTTCCCTATTTACTTGGACTATTCATCAACCACGCCCATTGATCCGCGCGTGGCTGACAAAATGATTCCTTATTTGCGCGAGCAATTTGGTAATCCCGCTTCGCGCAGCCACATGTACGGATGGGAAGCAGAAAAAGCTGTTGAGCAAGCGCGCGCTGATGTGGCCGCACTAGTTAACGCTGATCCTCGCGAAATCGTCTGGACATCGGGCGCTACGGAGGGCAACAACCTAGCAATCAAAGGTGCTGCTCAGTTCAACAAGACCAAAGGCAAGCACATCATTACCGTAAAAACTGAGCACAAAGCGGTGCTTGATACGGTGCGTGAGCTTGAGCGTCAAGGATTTGAAGCCACCTATTTACAGCCCGGGGACAATGGCCTGATCACCATTGAGCAATTGGAAGCAGCGATTCGTCCAGATACGATTTTGGTGTCGGTCATGTGGGTTAATAATGAAATTGGTGTGATTCAGCCTATCGATGAAATCGGCGAGCTGTGCCGCAGCAAGGGTATTGTTTTTCATTCAGATGCCGCTCAGGCGACTGGCAAGATGCCTATAGATCTGGAAAAGACCAAGGTAGATTTAGTAACGTTTACGGCGCATAAATCGTATGGTCCTAAAGGCATAGGCGCGCTGTATGTTCGCCGTAAGCCGCGCGTGCGTATTGAATCGCAAATGCATGGTGGCGGACATGAACGTGGTCTTCGTTCAGGTACGTTAGCTACTCACCAGATTGTTGGTATGGGCGAAGCATTCCGCATCGCTAAAGAAGAAATGGCAACGGAGATTCCTCGTATTCAAGCGCTGCGTGATCGCCTGGCTAAAGGTCTGCAAGAGATAGAAGAAGTGTATATCAACGGTGATATGCAGCACCGTGTGCCGCACAATCTGAATGTGAGCTTCAACTACGTTGAGGGTGAGTCCTTGATTATGGCGATTAAAGACATCGCTGTCTCGTCCGGTTCGGCGTGTACCTCAGCCAGCCTTGAGCCTTCGTATGTTTTGCGTGCTTTGGGTCGCAGCGATGAGCTGGCACACAGCTCTATACGCTTTACCTTTGGGCGTTTTACGACGAATGAAGATGTTGATTTCACGATTGATTTACTCAAGAAAAAAGTTCAGAAGCTGCGCGATTTGTCGCCGCTCTGGGATATGTATAAAGAAGGAATTGATATCAGTTCCATAGAATGGGCAGCTCACTAAGATTTTGCGAGATGCTGATTTACTGCGAATTTCATGGCGAGTCAGCGCAGCTTTGCGGTATAGGGTTATATGAAGCGTGGCGTAAGCTTTAATCAATTACCCTGTAAACGATTCGCTTTTATTTGTTTAGTACTACCTTAGGAGTAATAACATGGCGTATTCAGATAAAGTACTTGATCACTATGAAAATCCGCGCAACGTAGGCGCGTTTGATAAAGGTGATGACACCATAGGTACCGGCATGGTCGGTGCTCCAGCCTGTGGCGATGTAATGAAGCTGCAAATCAAGGTGGGTGCGGATGGCTTGATCGAAGATGCAAAATTCAAGACTTATGGTTGTGGATCAGCGATCGCTTCGTCTTCGCTAGTGACCGAATGGGTCAAAGGCAAAACACTGGATCAGGCGTTGTCGATCAAAAACACCCAAATCGCTGAAGAACTCGCTCTGCCGCCTGTGAAGATTCATTGCTCCATTCTGGCGGAAGATGCAATCAAAGCGGCCGTGGCAGATTACAAAGCACGTCATGGCGAAGAGTCCAAAGCCGCTTAAGCATTTCGAGAGAGAACGATTATGGCGATAACCTTGACCGAAAAAGCTGCAAAGCATGTCTCGCGCTTTATGGATAAGCGCGGCAAAGGCATAGGTCTGCGTTTTGGTGTACGCACGACGGGATGTTCCGGATTGGCTTATAAGTTGGAATATGTCGACGAAAGCTCTGCTGAAGATGAGGTATTTGAGTCGCATGGCATCAAGGTATTTGTTGATCCCAAAAGCTTGCCTTACATTGATGGCACCGAGCTGGATTTTGCACGCGAAGGCTTAAATGAAGGATTCAAATTCCAAAATCCGAATGTGAAAGATGAGTGCGGTTGTGGCGAGAGCTTCCGGATTTAATTCGTCTAGATTGCTTTATCTTCAAGCCTGTTTGAAACGACAGGCTTTTGTTTTTGGATCACCATGAAAAATCATTTCGAGTTGTTTCAGATGCCTGCAGTGTTCGCTATCGATACTCAGCAGCTAGACTCGGCTTATCGTGAGATGCAAGGTAGAGTACATCCGGATAAATTCGTCACAGCCACTGATGCAGAAAAACGCGTCGCTATGCAGTGGGCAACGCGCGCCAATGAGGCTTATCAGGCATTAAAAAGTCCGTTGAAACGTGCGATTTATTTGTGCGAATTAAATGGCGTTGACCTAGGTGTTGAGTCAAACACCAGCATGCCAACGGCTTTTTTGATGCAGCAAATTGAATGGCGAGAAACACTCGATGAGGCGCGTGCTTCTAAAAATCAGTTAGCTCTAGAGCAATTAGAAAGCGAGCTGCAGCAGACGCGCACTACCTTGCTTGCCCTAGTTTCGGACTGCCTGAATGCCGCACAGTATTCCGAAGCAGCAGAACACGTGCGGCAGCTTATGTTCGTAGAAAAATTCAGTGACGATGTTGGTCATGTGTTCGAACTTCTCGAGACGTGATGACAGTCCGCGATCGACCAATTAACCAGACAAACTAATTTTCATCATGGCTCTGTTGCAAATCGCCGAACCCGGCATGTCCACTGCGCCGCACCAGCATAGACTGGCCGTGGGTATTGATCTGGGCACAACCAACTCTCTCGTAGCGACAGTACGTCACGGTATTCCAGAAGTACTCGATGATGATGAAGGGCATTCCCTAATGCCTTCCATCGTGCACTACCTAAAAAATGGGCATGCCAGCATAGGTCACAAAGCTCAGGCAGCGCAAACCACCGATCCTAAAAATACCATCGTATCTGTTAAACGCTTCATGGGACGCGGATTGAAAGACATCGCGTATGTAGAAAATCTTCCCTATGATTTTGTTGATGCGCCGGGCATGCTGCAAATTAAAACAATAGCGGGCATCAAGAGTCCGGTAGAAGTGTCCGCTGAAATATTAGCGACCTTACGCCAGCGAGCTGAAGATGCTTTGGGCGATGAACTGGTCGGTGCCGTTATTACCGTCCCTGCATATTTTGATGATGCTCAGCGTCAGGCAACAAAAGATGCCGCACGGCTGGCGGGTTTAAATGTGTTGCGCTTGTTAAATGAGCCCACTGCAGCAGCCATTGCCTACGGATTGGATAACGGCTCCGAAGGTATTTATGCTGTCTATGACTTGGGCGGTGGAACCTTTGATATCTCGATACTCAAATTATCAAAAGGTGTGTTTGAAGTATTAGCCACCGGTGGTGATTCGGCATTGGGTGGTGATGATTTTGACCACCGGCTATTTTGTTGGATCATAGAGCAAGCCAACCTTGCGCCATTGTCAGATGAAGACACCCGAATTTTGATGGTCAAGTCGCGTGAAGCGAAAGAATTGCTTTCCACTCACT
>CAYUDI010000193.1:0-4902 GCA_964443585.1 uncultured Bifidobacterium sp. | reverse complement strand
CTTTATGAATTTTGCACCGCGTGTCATGTTGGCACTCGACGATCTACCGTCCACCGGACTGGTGCAAACTGGTTCACGTATTACGTATCGGTGGCAATTGGCTGGTGATGCAAAGAGCATTAGTCAGTATCAGTCATGGTTAGATGAATTAATCAAGCAAACCTCAGTAAGAGGTGTACAGCTGGAATCCTTAGAATCCGGACGTCCAGAGATGCGAACCACGCTCGAGCGTGCAAGGCAGTTTCTTTCCTTGGTTGGATTACTGACAGCCATGTTAGCGGCATTAGCTATTGCAATTGCAGCACGTCGTTTTATGCAGCGTCATTTGGATTCATGCGCCATGTTGCGTTGCCTGGGATTGAAGCAAGATGAAGTCACACTGCTGTATTTAATCGAATTCTCCATCATAGGTGTCACGGGTAGTTTGTTGGGTATAGCGCTAGGTTATGGCGCGCATTTTTTCTTATTGCAATGGCTTGGTGCGCTGATCACTTCTGAACTACCTCCGCCAAGCTGGTTGCCTGTCGGTCAGGGTCTGGCCACCGGATTACTACTATTACTAGGCTTTGCACTGCCAGCAGTTATTCAGTTAAGGAATGTATCCCACAACCGCGTCATACGGCGCGAGAGCGATCCAGCGCAAGCTACGACTTTAATTACCTACGCCATGGGTTTGGCATCCTTCGTGGCCTTGTTAGTGTGGCAGGCGCGCGATCTCAAACTTGGCTTACTAACCTGCGGCGGATTCATAGCAGGTATGGCAGTTTTCATGCTGATTTCATGGCTGCTGATGCGTGCATTTCAAGCGATCACATTTCCTTTGTCATGGCATGCATGGCGCTTTGCTCAAACATCCCTTAAGCGCAGGCCCTCTGCCAGTGCATTGCAAATCGTGTCGCTTTCATTGGGTTTGATGGCTTTATTATTGCTGACCTTAGTACGCGACGATTTACTCAGCGCTTGGCGCAAATCGACTCCACCTGACGCACCCAATCATTTCATCATCAATATTCAACCAGATCAAAAAGCTCCTCTTACGGAGCGGTTGACTGCGCGTGGTGTTACTGATGTCAGCCTTGAACCTATGATACGGGGACGATTAATACAAGTATCTGGCATAAACATACAGTCCGATAGCTACAAAGAAGAACGTGCACAACGTTTAGTTGAACGTGAATTCAATCTGTCGACTATGGATTCCATGCCTGATCACAATTCCATCATCCAAGGCCAATGGTTTGATGCATCGACCTCACGTAGTGAAGCCTCTGTGGAGCAAGGATTAGCCAAAACACTGGGGCTAAAACTAGGTGACGTACTACGCTTCGATGTGGCAGGAGTATCAGTTGATGTAAAAATTACCAGTATCCGCAAGCTTGACTGGAGCTCAATGCGCGTTAATTTTTTTGTGATCGTTAGTCCCGATGTGGTTCAAAACTTGCCTACGACCTGGGTCACTGCCATTCACTTACCAGCAGCACAATCGACGTTGGTGACTCAGCTCGTTAAAAGCTACCCGAACATAACCGTCGTCGATGTAGGAAGCATGGTTACTCAAGCACAGCAAGTGATCAATCAAGTCATCGCAGCTGTCGAATTTTTGTTTATTTTTACTCTGGTAGCCGGTGTGATGGTGTTGGCCGCGGCCATGCTAGTCTCGCAACAGGAGCGTGCCTATGAATCAGGCTTGCTGCGTGCATTAGGTGCTACGCGTAGTCAGCTTTCACGTGCGCAGTGGGTAGAATGTTTGTTGGTCGGCAGCGCTGCCGGCATTCTGGCCGCCACTGGCGCGTCTTTGGTTGGGTGGTTACTCGCGCATCAGATATTCGATTTCGATTGGTCTGTCAGTCCCTTACTCTGGTGTGTGGGGCTACTCGCAGGTATAAGCTGCGCAATGGCTGGCGGCTGGTTTGGTTTGCGACATGTTCTTTCTGTGCCGCCCATGCAGACATTGCGCGAGGCATGAGGTTTTCAAGCTTGTGTGATCCATGGCGTAAAGCACACTGAGCTTAGCCATCGATTTCGCTCATCTTCCTTTGTGATTAAACTCAACGAATAACAGGTAGCCTCATCCTACATTCGCTCTGTCGCGAGTTTTTTGTGCGCAGAGAGATGAAGGATTATGTTTAGAAAAACAATCGTTGAGTTGGTCTGTGTCGCAGTGGCAATCATAGGCTGTACCTCAGTAGCACCGGGTATGCAGTTTTCAACAAATCATAACGGCACCACGGATGACGAGCACCCGCGTACCGAGATTGTTAGCATTACATCCGCATTGGTACGCAAAGAAAAAGAAGCACGCGAAAGGCAAGTAGCAGACGATTTAAGTTCCTTAATTTCTAACGCGCAGCCCTACCTTGTCGAAGCGGGGGATATCTTACAGATAGTCGTATGGGATCACCCCGAGCTATCTGCGTCTATGCTGCCAGCACCCGCATTTGGGGTGCCCGGAGGAGCGGGTGTTGCCGGAAGTCCTATGCAGCCACAATCTGGTTTTGAAGTAGACCAGACCGGCATGCTTGATTTTCCTTATGCAGGAAAGATCAACGTCAGTGGTTTAACACCTTCTGAGATTCATGCGCGACTAACTGATCGGTTATCACGCTTTTTACGACAACCCAAACTCAGTGTGCGAGTACTCGCCTATCGAAGTAAGCGAGTGTATGTCGATGGCGAAGTAAAACAACCCGGTGTACAAGCCATCAATGATTTACCTATGACGTTAACAGAGGCAATCAATCGATCTGGCGGTATGAATCCTACAGCTGACCAAAGCCGTATCACGTTAAACCGCGGAGGTAAAACCTACACAATTAATCTACCGCTGCTTGTGCAGCGAGGCCTAAATCCATCCGACATAGTGCTTAAAAATGGTGATGTAGTAAGAGTGCTCTCCCGCGATGAGAACAAAATATTTATTTCAGGTGAAGTCACCGCTCCGCGAGCGCTACCCATGCGAAATGGACGACTAACACTTAATGAAGCGCTAGGCGAGGCTGGTGGAATTAATCCAGTTACGGGCGATGCACGTCAAGTGTATGTCATTCGCCGCAGCAGTAGCGAGTCCTTGGTCTACCAGTTAGATGCTAATTCGCCAGGTGCGCTTGCAGTAGCTGAAAGTTTTGAGCTCAGTCCAAAGGATGTGGTCTATGTTGCGGCGACTTCTCTGACAAATTGGAATCGCACCATTAGCGCGTTGATACCTGGTGCCTTACCGACTGCAGTAATAGCAACCACGCCTGGACGGTAATGTGAATTTATTTAAGACCACTTGATTTAGTAGCATCGAAAATCCATGAATTCACAGCTTAGTACTCACGTAATGCAGACTATGGAAATTGATAATAGCTACGCAAAGGATGCCGATGAGAGTCTTGCTTCTTATCTCGAGATTATTAGTCAACAGCGATGGCTAATTGTATTAGTGGCACTCATTATTAGCATCAGCGGCGTAATGTATGCATATATAGCAAATCCACAGTACGAAACAAATTTATTGTTACATGTAGAAGAAAAAGGGCAGCGCGAACCAAAAAATATATTAGGTGAAGCCGGTTCTATCGTTGATTATAAAACTCCTTCGTCAGCAGAAATAGAGCTTTTACGATCACGTATAGTCATAGCACGAGCAGTTGATAAACTTAAACTTTATATAGATGCCAAGCCGCGGAGATTTCCTTTAGTCGGTAGCCTAATCTCAACTATGGGCGTAGTTGATTATTTTCCAATTCTGCAACGTAGTGGTAGTTATGCCTGGAGAAAAGAAGAGATTAGTGTAGGCGAATTTTCTGTTCCAACGTCGTACGAAGCGCGTACCTTTCGACTACATAACTTAAATGGTAAAAATTATCAGCTAAGTGAGGCACAGAGTGGATTTCTAAAACACGGTGTCGTAGGTCAGATACTAAAAGCACAAACACCGGAAGGTGAAATCACACTCTTAATTGATGAAATTCATGCTGCACCTGGTGTAGAGTTTTTAGTAGTTCGTAGCTCACGCCTGGCTGTCATTGAGACTGTTCAGAATTCTTTAACGGTCAGTGAGATTGGCAAACAATCGGGTGTAATTTCAGCTACGCTTAAAGGAAATAATGCAGACATAGTCTATCGGTTATTAACTGAAATTGGTCTGCAATACATGAACTTAAATAGCTCGCGGCGTACAGAGGAGGCAGATAAATCATTGGCCTACCTAAATCGAAGATTACCCGAATTACGCCAGCAATTAGAACAATCAGAAGCACGCTACAACCAATTTCGAAATATCCATGGCACTGTTGATATAGGTGAAGAGGGACGTTTGAGTTTGCAGCGATCAGCAGCAGCTCGTACGCGTCGCATAGAGTTAGAGCAAAAACGTAGTGAGCTTTTAACTCGATATACCGGCAACCACCCATCCGTAATCGCTGTAGATGAACAATTGGCAGAGGTTAATCGTGAATTACGAGAATCCGCAAATCATCTGAAAAACTTGCCATTGATAGAGCAAGAAATGGTAAGACTTGCTAGGGACGTAAAGGTAAATAGTGAGTTGTATTCAGCACTTTTGTCCTCTTCTCAACAACTCCAATTAATAAGCATAGGTAAAACAAGTAACGTGCACTTAGTGGATGCTCCGGAAAAGCCTGATAGGCCAGTAACACCGAACCGACCACGCATCATTGCTGTTTCCATTTTCCTAGGGATTTCATTAGGAGTGCTCATTGCCTTCATACGCCGGTCGCTTCAAACAGCTCTCATAGAACCTGCACAAGCTGAAAAATTATTTGGTGTTCCTGTGTATGCAAGCATCCCGCATAGCAAAGAACAGCACCATCTGACAGCTAACATATCAGAGTTAAAGCAACTGCCTGTGCTAGCTCGAATAGCCAGTAATGATCCTGCCATAGAAAGTCTGCGAAA
>CAYUDI010000192.1:4808-5026 GCA_964443585.1 uncultured Bifidobacterium sp. | reverse complement strand
AAATAAGCGTAGAACAAATTCAACACGATAGATTGGGCGCTGCTAAAAAATTAGCGACTAAATTTCAATCCGTGGTGATCTTAAAAGGTTCGGGGACGGTGATTGCCGACCCTACAGAGCAGGTAGTCATCAACACCACTGGCAATCCCGCTTTAGCAACGGCTGGCACGGGCGATGTCTTGGCTGGCCTGTGTGGTTCTTTGATGGCTCAACACTGG
>CAYUDI010000192.1:0-4761 GCA_964443585.1 uncultured Bifidobacterium sp. | reverse complement strand
ATAGCATGGTCGCTGATAGCTTGGGGCCTATAGGCATCACGGCTACCGAATTACTTCCCTACATAAGAAAAAGTTTAAATCAATTGCTTCCTGCTTGAAGCGTATCAGCGACCACCCTACCGGCGGCAATGGTTAGCGTGCGAGCACAACGTGCTGCAATTACCGGATCATGGGTGACGAGCACCAAGGTCGATCCGAGTTCGCGATTAAGTTCAAACATCAAATCGATGACTGCTTCACCGGTGGCCGCATCCAAACTACCTGTGGGCTCGTCAGCGAGTAATAGTTTAGGATGAGTCACAAAGGCACGCGCAAGAGCTACACGCTGCTGCTCTCCACCTGACATAAACTTAGGATAGTGATGTAGCCGTTGCGATAGGCCTACTCTGGAGAGCATGTGTTCTGATTTTTGACGTGCATCTGGGTCAGCACGCAATTCCAAAGGCAGCATGACATTTTCTAAGGCGCTAAGGTGTGGCAACAACTGAAACGATTGAAACACAAAACCTAAAGTCGATTTTCTAATGGCAGCACGACCATCTTCATTCAGCGCATACAAATCAACGCCGTCAATCAATACATGACCTGAACTGGGAATATCAAGACCAGCAAGCAAGCCCAGCAGTGTAGACTTACCTGAACCGGATGCACCCACCAAAGCCAGCGTTGCGCCGGATGGCACGGTAAAATGAACGTCATGCAAAATCGTCAGTTCGCCACTGGAGTCAGTGACTTTTTTCGTTAATCCGTTTACTTCGATTAGCAGCGGTGTCAGGGAGTTTTCAGGCATGCAGAATTATGTTGAGTTATTACTAGTGTTTAATCACAAAGTTAGCTACCGCGCAGGCCGCATAGCAGAAAGAGTTAAGTCTTTTAAAGCGCTGTTGTTAGCGTTAATCAGCACTTTACTCATGGTGTCGCTACCTTCACATTCTGCAACAAAAACCTTGCTTGTGCTTGGCGATAGCTTATCCGCTGAATATGGACTACCGCGGGGTAGCGGCTGGGTCAGTCTGCTCGACAAACAACTCCGTGCCGAAAAATTCTCTGCAGCGGTCATCAACGCTAGTATCAGCGGCGAAACCACTGCCGGTGGAAAAACCCGATTGCCTGCTTTACTCGAGCAGCACAAACCCAGCATCGTCATCGTCGAACTAGGTGGTAATGATGGTTTGCGTGGTCTTTCGTTGGCAGCGACGCAATCCAGTTTGCGCGAGATTATCTCTGTTTCTTCTGCTGCAGGAGCTCAAGTGCTGCTATTAGGCATGCGTGTGCCGCCCAATTATGGTGTTGATTACGCTAAACGATTTGCTGCGATGTATCAGGGATTAGGGCGAGAAAAATCTGTTCACTTAGTCCCCTTTTTTTTGCAGGGTCTGGAAGATACAGAGCAGTTTTTTCAATCCGATCGCATCCATCCTAATCAACGTGCGCAAGCTCTACTGCTAGACAACGTCTGGCCCGCACTCAAGCCACTACTTAAATAATTTGGTACCCGCATTGACTACGGCATGAAATATCCCTCTCTTTTGAGTGGCGCACAGATACTTAGCGAATTAGATACCTACGATACGCTTATCGATGTGCGCTCAGAATCCGAATTCGCTTTAGATCATATTCCCGGAGCTATTAACTGCCCCGTGCTGCATAACGACGAGCGAGTAAGGGTTGGAACTCTGTATAAACAAGAAAATGCTTTCGAGGCAAAAAAAATTGGTGCAGCGCTTGTAGCAAAGAATATTGCCGAACATTTGCAAAGCCAGTTCCTTGAAAAACCAAAAGACTGGCGTCCTTTGGTTTACTGCTGGCGAGGTGGGAACCGTAGCGGTTCCCTCGCACACATACTCGCAAAAATAGGCTGGCCTGCTGTGCAGATTGAAGGTGGTTACCGCGAGTACCGACGCGAGGTCATTAAGCAGCTCGATGAACTACCTCATCAACTTCGATTTGCGGTTATTTGTGGAACAACAGGCAGCGGCAAAAGCCGCTTGCTAACCACCCTGGCGAATGCGGGCGCACAGGTACTTGATCTGGAAAAATTAGCTGCTCACCGCGGATCGGTACTCGGGGGACTACCCGACGAAAATCAACCCTCTCAAAAACTTTTTGAAAGTCGTGTCTGGAATGTGTTGCGCTATTGCGCACCCAATCAACCTATACTGGTCGAATCCGAGAGTAAGAAAATAGGTAACCTGCGAGTACCTGAGGTGTTGATGGAGAAAATACGTTCTTCAGAATGTATACGGCTCACTGTAGATACCAGCCAACGTGTCAAACTGTTGATAGAAGATTATCCACACTTAACCAATGACAGTGAGCGATTAATCGCACTGCTTGCCCATTTAACGCCGCTACATGGTCACGAGAAAATGCGGCAATGGCAATCGCTAGTCCACTCTGGTGCTATTGATACGCTCGTTGCAGCGCTGCTGGTGGAGCACTACGATCCCGCCTATGTAAAATCCATAGGACGAAATTTTAAAAATTATGACGCTGGAATGGTCATTGATATGCCGGATATTTCATCAGCAGCATTTGAAGGAGCAGCGCGCCAGATCATGCAAAAGCTCAATCTGGCGCCAAATATACCTGACGAAGTTTAAAAAAGTTACTGCTTAAGAGGCACGGTGGCAGGTGCCGCTTTTGCCATCGTCGTCGGCTTCAAGATCTCTGCTTTTGCACGTTTTTTGATGACTCCCAAATACGCTGCCATTTCCTGAGCAGCCAGAAATTCATTGACCTGTTGCTCTTCAGCCTTACTACCGGCCGCATCAGGCGCTTCTTCGGTAATTTTATTGATACGGAAAATACGGTAACCCATACCACCAAGGTTGACACCAACATACGCAGGTAACTTGGTAACGTCCGCTTTCATGATTGCAGTGACTGCGGGTGGTGGCGTGCTTGAATTGCTATTACGCGATACTGATTTCGTAGTAGAAAATTCAGCTGTTCCGCCGCTGCGCAATTCAGCTAACTTTGCTTCACCGGCTTTTAAAGCAAGTTTTTCAGTCTCGTACAACAGTATGGATTCTTCTACCTGCTGCCTGACGAGTGGTAGCGGGGTCTGCGTCACTGGTTTGTATTCCACAACGCGACCAGCAATCAGAAATTGCGGAGATACCTCGATAGCTTCGGTATTACGTTTCGATTTTGTAGCCTCGTCCGAAAAAAGGGCTTGTAAAAATTTCGCCTGATTAAAGGCGGCTGTTTTTGGATAAGCAGCGCTAGGCTTGCGAGTCAGACCACTAATCGTTTCAATTTTAAGACCCAGCTTATCGGCAACGGGTTTTAAGCTATCGGGCTGCTCATAGACCATGTTGGTGAAAACTTCTGCCATTTCAGAATATTTTTTACCTATTTTTTGGCGACGAATTTCATCTGTAATGTTTGCTTTTACTTCGGATAAGGCGCGAGTAGCTGCGGCTTTAACAGCGGTAAGCCGAATAATATGGAAACCAAAATCGGATTGAACAACATCACTAATGTCGCCCTCTTTCAAGGCATAGGCGGTATCTTCAAATGGCTTGACCATCATGCCCTTGCCAAAAAAATCAAGATCACCGCCACGCTCCGCAGAGCCGGTGTCTTGTGAATTTTCTTTTGCTAGTTTTGCAAAGTCATTAGGATTTTTACGAAGTTGCGCCAGCAGCTTCTCTGCTTTCGCTTTGGCCGCAGCCTTGTCGGCAGCAGGCGCATCTTTGTTTGCGGCGATCAAAATATGGCTGGCGCGACGTTGCTCATCGGTTTTGTAGCGGGCCAGATTTTGCTCGTAATAGGCTTTAATATCGGCTTCGCTAATTTCGATTTTGTCTTCAACAATATCGGGATTAAAGACAACGAATTCTGCTTTAATCGTTTCAGGAATTGCAAATTGCGCAGGATGCTGTTTGTAATATTCTTCAGCCATCGCATCGGTGATTTTTACTTGCGAACGGAATGACTGCAAAGGAAGAACTAATTCCTGAACTTCACGCGCTTGTTGATTTAGAGTTGAAACGCGAGCAACCACTGTCTTTGGTGAGAATGCAGTACCTTGCACTACTGCATTAACTTGTTGTACGGCCAAGTCGTGTTTTAAACCGGCTTCAAATTTTTCGGGTGTTAATCCTTGGGCTGCCAATAGCTGCTGGTAGCGTTGCTTGTCGAATTGACCGTCGGGGTTTTTTAAGCCGGGAATTTCAAGGATGGTGTTTCGCAACGTATCGTTGGATACAGAAAGATTATTTTCGAACACATAAGCCGACATGGCTTTTTGAGCGAGTAAATTTTCCAGTACGCCCTGTTTAGCTTCAGGAGAATCAAACATGGTTGGATTAAATTGCTCACCAAAGATTTGCTTGAATCGCTCTGCCTGCCTGGCTTGAGCGGCGTCCCATTCGCGCTGCGAGATAGTTTGGCCAGCAACTTTGGCAACCGGTGGCTCTTTGTCGCTCATGCGCAAATAGCTTTCGATTCCTAAAAATGCGAAGGAAGGGAAAATGATAAGCAGCAGTATGAACTGCATTAAACGCTGGTGGGTACGAATAAACTCAAGCATGGCAGGTACTCGGCGAAGGTCTCGAGCCCATGAAGACACAGGGCTTTTTAAACAAACTAAGCAAGCATAAGATTAAAAAACTTATCACTCGCTAGCGCGTCTTGGATAAATTAAGCTACTAAAGTTATGATAAAAAAAAAGGCGAACTAGAAGTTCGCCTTTTTCGAGTCTGGCGGAGTGGACGGGACTCGAACCCGCGACCCCCGGCGTGACAGGCCGGT
>CAYUDI010000191.1:0-5039 GCA_964443585.1 uncultured Bifidobacterium sp. | reverse complement strand
GCACCTCAGCCATCCAACCCATTAATCAAAGTTGCACTTCGCCCTTGAATTCACCGAATTATAAGTACTTCGATTGCAATGGAAATTATTTGCTATTTTTTTATGTTGAAGTTTTTTCTGTACTTAAATTTCGAATACCTAAAAATGACTCCAGCATAATCAACGCTAAGCACAACCCAATAACAGCAAAACACAATAACGTACTGGGTGTAGTCGGTTGACGGTACACGACCAGTGCAACAAAAAGTTGAGTCAAAGGTAAAACAAATTGAAAAAATCCCATGAGAGAAAGACGTAGTCGCGATGCTGCAAAACTAAACAGCGTCAAAGGAATAACTGAAAATAATCCGCACAGGCCAAGCAGAGCAAGTTCTGAGTTTGATACTCCAGCGGGCAAGCTCAAAGTAACCGGTAGCGTAATCAGGAGTAGGGGAATAAGCATTACTAGAACAGCAGTCTCCACGAATAGCCCGCTAAACGAGTCTAAGGTTGTCCATTTTTTTAAACAGGCATATCCACCCCAAGTTATCCCAATGGTGAGATATACCCAATGTGCTAAATCTCCCCCTGTTTTAAGTAAGTATCCGACTGTTAGCGCAATGATCACGAGTGCCATTGATGTAGTTCTACTGGTTTTATCCCCAAGAGCTAATGTGCCAACAGCTATTGCTACAAAGGGAGCCAGCAAATAGCCAAGACCGCTCTCAAGAATATGACCATGTATAGATGCCCATATAAACGTACCCCAGTTAATCACTATAAGAGCAGCAGCAAACATATGCACTTTTAATAATTTAGGTGAAATTTTTTTCGCTAGCGTGTGAGCTTCATTTTTTACTAATAGAATAATGCTGAGTGTGATCAGAGAAAACAGTATTCGATAACACAGCAGTGCCAGAGGTGAAAAACTGCTCAGCGCTTTCCAATAAATGGACGATGCACCGAGAATAACGTTGGCTGTAACGCTTGCCACTACGGCCTTCATTCCCGCAGTCAAGCCCAAAGTAGGAGAGTGCATACACGTGTCTCGTATGGCCAGCATGATTAAGGGTGAGTAGCATTTCACTAGTACTATCAGTTCGCTACGACAGTATGATTACGAGCTTGCAGAATAAGAAAATCGTTCTGCTTAATAATAGTAATCGTATCCGTAAAGAGATGTGTGATTTAAGGGAAACTCACGACATCAGCGCGTTTGGATTTTATTTTTAAGCTCTTCATTTTGATGAGATTATCAGGTCAATCTCATCCACGAAATGTTTTTTGTAACTCCAAGATACGAGAAGTCGTGTATCTCACAATACCCCTTATCCTAGGGTTACTGCGTTCAAGACTTCGCAGAACCTTGTCGATAGATATGGCTTTTACAGTCAAATTTTCTTTTGCAATAAGTGACCAAGAGAACGGCGCACCCGTAATTCCCTCGGCCAAACCCATCACGCTGCCATATCCCAATCGTATGGTTCGCTTGCCACACGTGGCCTCCACAGAACCCTCAACAATGACATGAGCAGAGCCTAAGTGGTCGTCGTACGGACTGCCTAGTACCGTGCCAGATTCAAGCCAGTGGGGCATGAGTTTTTCCGATGACTGAAGCTTGAGGCACATCATTTGTTCAGCGGACAATGCGTGCAAATCCGGATGGCTATAGGCTTCGTTTAGCTTATTGTGGAGCTGTATAGAGGTAAGTCTTTCATCGCCTAGTAATTCGTACACTAAATTAGCACCAGGCGTTACGATCAGTTTTGAAATCTGGTTACACATGCTCAACTGAAGCAGCAAGCCTTCAATAGTTTGCTTAAGCAAACCCTTATCTTTATTCAACTGCTCCCGTAAGGCCTCTGTTTTTATTTCCACACACTTGACTTTGCCTATAGCCCTCACGGAGGCATCTCTAATGCCCCCCTCCAAAACGGCTTGCTCGCCAAATGAACTGCCGGCACCAAGTTCGGCAAATCTGATGTTTCCGATAGGGTCGAAAATCTCTACCGATCCTTCCAACAAGATTGTCAAATGATGTGCATGATCCCCTTTGTTAAAAAGAATTTGCTGATCCGGGTATTCAACCGTTTCACCGACTTCTTGGGGGCTTGTTGTCGGCTGAATAAATTGCGGCCGCGCCTTACTTCTCCCACCAATCACATTTTCTTCATGCTCATGGGTTTTTATAAGTTTAGCTTTTTTGGGGGGAGTGATGATTTCTAAAGTTGGTATCGCATTAGCTGCTGGTGTCAATGCTGAAGTGCTGCCACTTTTTATCAAACGCTCAGCTTTCAAGTCCGCCAGTGCCTGATTGAGTTCTATTTCCAAACCCTTGGCAAAGGTTGAAAGGACATAGTTAATGGGGGTTTTTTCGTCACTGAACATTAAGCGTTCAGCATGATCCACACGAGGAGTTTTTGAGGGGCTATATTCTGGATGATCGAGGTCACTCATGATCGCAAATCCTTGAAAACAATTTTGAAGTATGGGAACGGGCTGTTAAACATACAGACCTAGTGTCAACGACTGAGCTGATTTGATCATGTCAATTTATGGTAATTGTCGTTGGCTGGTCTTGCAAAGAGCCATTGTGGCGATTAATGAACCATGTAGTCATTTCGCCCTTGCCCTTGACTTCAATAGTTCCACGTTTTTCGAGTAGAAATAACCCACCTAACTGCTGGCGTGTCGAGTCAGTGATCTGGATTTTTCCTGCGACCCCATGCGATTCCATGCGACTGGCTGTATTCACTACATCCCCCCAGAGATCATAGAAAAATTTACGCTTGCCGATAACACCAGCAACCGCCGCACCAGTACTCATGCCAATTCGTATGTTTAGTTGGTAATCGCTTTGCTCATTGAAATGATTCATCACTTCCAGCATGTCCAAAGCCATGTTTGCTGCTCGTTCGGCGTGATTGGGCGCCGGAATAGGCAGCCCTGCTGCCGCCATGTAGGAATCGCCTATAGTTTTGATTTTCTCTAGGCCCCAATGGTCAGCAATAGTGTCAAAACGGATGAAAATATCATTTAGAACAGTGATTAACACCGCAGCACTTAAGCTCTCGGAAAATTTTGTAAAACCTACTATGTCCGCAAACAATACCGTCACATCCGGATAGGTATCAGCAACAATATCTGAAAAATTATCGGCCATAACTTCAGGCCTTCCTTTCAATCGCTCGGCAATAGCCTGAGGCAGCACGTTATGTAACAGTCGTTCCGACACTTTTTGTTCTGCAACAACTTGCTTGTAGAGTTTTTTGGTTTCTGAATGCAGTAATCGTACTTCCAGCAAATTCCGAACACGTACCAATACTTCGGCGAGATCGAAAGGTTTACTAACGAAATCTTTCGCGCCAGCTTTCAAAGCGCGCAGCTTTTCATCTGGCTGGGCAGTGATGACGAGAACAGGAAGATAGCCTTCCGCTTCGATTTCTTTAAGCCCGTCCATCACTTGGAATCCATTAAAGTCGGGCATTTGAAGATCTAATAAAATTAAGTCGTAGTTGTTTTTGCGATGCAGCTCACAAACCTCACGTGGATTTTGCGTGGACGTGACAGATGTATAACCTGAGCTACTTAGCAAGCGCTCGAGCAGCAGCACGTTAGCAGCTTGGTCGTCCACGATCAGGAGATTGGCCCTCAGTATGTCTGATGCGTTGATCACTTAAGATTCCAAATTTTGGTAAAAAATTATATGCTGTAGTGAAAAAAGTGCGACGCTCTTTGCACTTGCTACGAAGGTGAAATGGGTTAATTTTTAAGAGCGGCCGTTTCCTTGGCAAACTCAAACGTCACATTCAAGTTATCCATAAATTCTTCCACGATGATCGGCTTGGTGAGGTAACGGAAAAAACCACTCTCGATCCCTATTTGAATATCGCGTAGCATCGCGTTGGCACTAATGGCTACCACAGGAATATGTGCTGTAGATGGGTCATCGCGCAGGATTTTCAGGGCATCGATTCCGCTGAGACCAGGTAAATTAATATCCATCAAAATCACGTCCGGCAGAAAAGACCGAGCCTGCTCGATACCAAGACTTGCATTCACTGCCGTCAACAACTTGATGTCTGGGCGTCGCGCGATGAGTCTTTCGACTAACTGCATATTCGCCGGATTATCTTCAATATAAAGTAAGGTGCGTTCATCTACTCCGGTAGGCAGTAGCGTTTGCAATGGCGTTGTCTGTTGACTGGTTTCCCTCTTGATGTCAGGCGCGGCGGTTATGCGTAATTCGACCCAGAATTCGCTGCCAACCCCAACGGTGCTGTTGACACCAATAATCCCCTCCATTAGTTCGACCAGCTGCTTGGTTACTACGAGACCAATCCCGGATCCTGCTATGCCGCCAGTCTCTTGTCCAAGACGATTAAACGGCTGAAAAAGCTGCTCCATTTTTTCCTGCGCTAAGCCAGCGCCGCTGTCCTTGAAACTGATGCGAATACGATCTAAGGCAATCGCCGTGCAATCTACAACAACCGTGCCGTGCGCTTGATTGTATTTAATCGCATTGGATAGAAGATTGATGACCACTTGTTTTAGGCGCGTTTGATCAGCCCAGACAAATCCAAGTTGATCGAAGCGGGGAAACGTCATTCGGATACTGCGTTGCTGAGCCTCAGCTTCCATCATAGTCTGGCATTCAGACAAAACATCATTCAGTGAAACAGCCTCAAGAGACAGCGATACTTTGCCCGATTCAATCACAGAAAGATCTAGAATCTCGTTGATTAATTTTAGTAAATGCCAGCCCGCTTGAAGAATTTGCGTAATACTTTCTTTTTGCGAATCCGTCGGCTGGGGCGATGCTGATTCCATCAGTTGTGCAAAACCGAGAATAGCGTTGAGCGGTGAACGTAATTCATGACTCATACCAGAAAGAAAATCTGATTTCGCGAGGTTAGCTTTTTCTGCAGCTGATTTGGCACTTTCCATTTCTACATTTGTTTCTTGTAATGCTTGCTCAAAGCGCTTGCGCTCAGTGACATCACGCGCGGCAGCAAACACACTTTGCAAGGTCCGGTCTCGGTCGTAAAAGGTAGTTGCGT
>CAYUDI010000190.1:0-5062 GCA_964443585.1 uncultured Bifidobacterium sp. | reverse complement strand
GCCGTTTTTTGCACAAACTTCCGCCACTCATCCATGGCGGTACGGAGAGAAACATGACCGAACTCGAATTTAAGTCGCTGGCCGCACAAGGCTACAACCGTATCCCACTGATTGCAGAAGCATTTGCCGATCTCGAAACACCACTCACGCTTTACCTAAAGCTCGCCCAAACACAAAACCAAGGTAAAAATACTTTTTTACTTGAGTCAGTGGTGGGCGGAGAGCGATTTGGCCGTTACTCCTTTATCGGTTTACCGGCCAGCACTCTGCTTCGGTCCACAGGTAAGCACACCGAGGTCGTTCGCGATGGGACGGTCGTAGAAACATCGCAAGACAATCCACTCGATTTCATCGCCACATTTCAATCACGCTACAAAGTTGCTATCAGCCCGGGCATGCCACGCTTTTGTGGAGGGTTGGCGGGATATTTTGGATACGACGCCGTACGTCAAATAGAACATCGCCTGGAAAATAGTGCTCCACCTGACGACCTGAAGCTGCCCGAGATTCAGTTGTTATTGACCGAAGAGCTCGCTGTCATCGACAACCTATCCGGTAAGCTTTATCTGATCGTTTACGCAAATACCAGCCAACCGGAAGCCTACACAAAAGCCAAGCACCGCCTGAAAGATTTGCGCACTATGCTGCGGCGTAATGTCGATGCGCCTGTTACATCAGGTTCTGTACGCACTGAAACCATACGCGATTTTGATAAAAAAGATTATCTGGCGGCAGTGCAAAAAGCTAAGGACTACATTATGGCTGGCGATCTTATGCAAGTTCAGATAGGTCAGCGCATACGCAAACCCTATGTTGATTCGCCGCTATCGCTATATCGTGCATTACGCTCTTTGAACCCTTCACCGTACATGTACTTTTATAACTTCGGTGACATGCATATCGTAGGTAGCTCGCCAGAAATCTTGGTGCGCAATGAAGGTACACCTGAAAATAAAAAGAAAATCACCATACGTCCGTTAGCAGGTACCCGCCCTCGCGGCGCAACGCCTGAACAAGACATCAAATTAGCGGCCGAGCTGCTGGCAGATCCCAAAGAAATTGCAGAACACGTCATGCTAATAGATTTAGCGCGCAACGACATCGGCCGAATTGCCGAAACAGGTAGCGTTAAAGTCACCGACAAATTCATCATCGAAAAATATTCACATGTGCAGCACATTGTTTCCAACGTCGAAGGGACACTTAAAGACGGTATGTCTAATCTTGATGTCTTACGTGCGACCTTCCCCGCCGGAACATTATCGGGTGCTCCCAAAGTACGCGCCATGGAAATCATCGATGAACTCGAACCAGTAAAACGCGGCATCTATGGTGGTGCTTGCGGATATCTCTCCTTTGGCGGCGAGATGGATCTCGCTATTGCTATTCGTACCGGCGTTATTAAAGACGGCATGCTGTACGCCCAAGCAGCTGCAGGCATAGTCGCCGACTCCATCCCCGAAATGGAATGGCAAGAGACAGAGAGCAAGGCGCGCGCCGTATTAAGAGCCGCAGAGCAAGTGCAAGACGGATTGGACGGGGAGATCTGAGATGCTATTAATGATCGATAACTACGACTCGTTCACCTATAACCTTGTTCAGTATTTTGGCGAATTGGGCGAAGAGGTACTCACCTACCGCAATGATGAAATCTCGCTTGAGAAAATAACTCAACTCAAACCCGATCGCATTTGCATCTCTCCAGGTCCATGCACGCCACATGAAGCCGGTGTGTCGGTTCCGCTATTACAGCATTTCGCCGGCAAATTACCCCTACTCGGTGTATGCCTTGGTCACCAAAGCATAGGCGCGGCGTTCGGTGGCAAAGTCGTACGCGCACGCGAAGTCATGCATGGAAAAACCTCGCCTATCGAGCACACTGGCGTTGGCGTCTTTAAAGACTTGCCATCACCGTTTACTGTGATTCGCTATCACTCGTTAGCTATTGAGCGGGCATCGCTGCCAAATCACCTGGAAGTCACTGCGTGGACGGCCGATGGCGAAATCATGGGAGTTCGACACAAAGATTTTCCGATTGAGGGTGTGCAATTTCACCCTGAATCTATTTTGTCCGAGCACGGTCATGCACTACTAAAAAACTTCCTCACGATTTAATATCACGTCAGCTATGACCCTCACTCCGCAACAAGCGCTCCTGCGCTGCATAGAACATCGTGAAATCTTCCACGATGAAATGCTCACGCTATTTCGGCAAATCATGGGTGGCGAAATGTCACCTGTCATGATTGCCGCACTCACCATGGGTTTGCGGGTAAAAAAAGAATCTATCGGTGAAATCGCAGCAGCAGCGCAAGTCATGCGCGAATTCGCGGCTAAAGTAGACGTCACTAACCCTGAAAATTTAGTCGACATCGTTGGTACAGGCGGTGATGGCGCCAACACTTTTAATATCTCAACAGCCTCTATGTTTGTGGTCGCTGCCGCTGGCGCGCGTGTAGCCAAGCACGGTGGTCGTAGCGTCTCCTCATCTTCGGGTAGTGCAGATGCCTTGGAGGCGCTGGGTGTCAATATTCAACTCAAGCCCGAGCAAGTGGCTGCATCAATACAAGAAACGGGCATAGGATTTATGTTCGCCCCGAATCATCATGCAGCGATGAAGCACGCCGCACCGGTACGTAAAGAATTGGGTGTACGCACGATCTTTAATATTCTGGGCCCACTGACCAATCCCGCTGGCGCGCCCAATATCATGATGGGCGTGTTTCATCCTGATCTGGTCGGCATACAAGCGCGCGTATTACAAAAACTAGGTGCACAACATGCGCTAGTCGTATGGGCGCGCGACAACATGGATGAAATCTCACTTGGAGCCGCCACCATGGTGGGCGAGTTAGTGAATGGTGAAATTCATGAATACGAAATCCATCCCGAAGATTTTGGCTTGCAAATGACATCAAGCCGCAACCTGCGCGTTGATAGCTGCACTGAATCTGTAGCAAAAATTTACGAAGCTCTTGACAATAAAGTCGGTGCAGCCCGCGATATCGTTATTCTTAATTCTGGCGCTGCTTTGTATGCTTCAGGAATGGCTAGCAGTATCGCGCAAGGCATCACAAAAGCTAGCGAGAGCATAGCTTCCGGCGCAGCTCGCGCTAAGCTTGAACAGTTTGCTAGTTTCACTCGTCAATTTGCCGCTTAATTTTACGAAATAGCCATGTCTGACATACTTAAAAAAATACTTGATGTGAAAGCCGACGAAATCGCCGCGGCAAAAAAATACCAAAATCTTGTTAGCCTACGTAGAGACGTAGAATCCAACAAACAAGCACGCACTGAAATTCGCGGATTTGAAGATGGCCTGCGTGCAAAAATTTCACGTGGAAATGCAGGTGTTATCGCCGAAATTAAAAAAGCTTCTCCCTCCAAAGGAGTACTGAGGGAAGACTTCCATCCGGTAGAAATTGCACAGAGTTATGCGGAGCATGGCGCAGCTTGCTTGTCTGTGCTCACCGATGTGAATTTTTTTCAGGGCGCGCCCGAGTATCTTAAGCAAGCACGTGGCGCTTGCAGCCTGCCTGTTTTGCGCAAGGATTTCATCATTGATCCTTACCAAATTTATGAAGCTCGCAGCTGGGGTGCTGATTGTGTTTTGCTCATCGTAGCCGCCCTTGATCATGGCTTGATGGCAGAACTAGAATCATGCGCGCATGAATTGGGCATGGATGTTTTAGTAGAAGTACATGATGGCGAGGAGCTCAATACAGCGCTTAAGCTCGCTACTCGTCTGCTGGGGATAAACAACCGCAACCTTCGCACCTTTGAAACATCCCTCGCAACCACCACGAATCTTTTAGAGCGCATAGACTCACAAAAGCTGGTGATTACCGAATCAGGCATTGTAAATAAAGAGGATGTGCAAAAAATGCGCGACGCGGATGTTCATGCATTTTTAGTCGGTGAAGCATTTATGCGTTCACCTGACCCTGGCGTGGAATTATCCCGATTGTTTAATTAACCCAAGTAATTAGACGTTCTTATGATTTTAGCGATGTCGATTTAGAGAACCGAAGCGGGTGCAATCTTTCCACCCATGCTGCAGAAATAGGTAGTGGTTCGTTCATCATTTGAGTCACCAAAAATTCTGCACACCATGGAGCGCATGCCACACCACGGGAGCCATGCCCGATACTGGCATATAGCCCTTCTGTGATTTTTCCCACCAACGGCAATCGGTCTTGCGTAGTTCCACGCCACGATACCCGACCATCAAGCAGCGCATGAGCATCGCTCACAAACTCTGGCAGTAAGCGCTGCAGGCGATGAAAGTTCTCAAGATCATCTTCATCACGTGAGTTGCGGTCATGGTCGTCGTATTGAATCGTGGCGCCTATCGTATGCATGCCATTAATCGCGGGAGTTATATAACCATCGCGACAAACAATAGCTCGCAGACTCTTATCAGAGCGCTCAGGTAATAACGATAACTGCCCGCGTGCACTGTCTATGCCAAGTACATCAGGGCAAAGATCAGCAAACGCCGTTGCAAGTACTACATGATGCGTATGAATTTCTTCGTGATTTGAAAACCCCACGCACCATAAATCTGAAGATATACGCGTTAGCTTTGTAACCTCTGCGTTGGATATCACATCAATTAATGGATGATCTATCAATGCTGCAACCAGCGCCTTGGGGTCTACCCATCCGGCTTGAGGCAACAGAAAAGCATCTGCGGCAACAGCCTGCCCGCATAAGGCACTCGCATCACTGTTGCTGAGTTCATGCAACCACTCATCCGGAACCGTTAGTGCGTACGCCGCCAATTTGTCGTGCCTACGCTGATCACGTAAAAGTCGAACTGCTCCACAAAAATCATGTGGCACTGACTGGCCATACACAGACAACCAACGCTTGAGCCAACCAACGCCCACAGCAGAAAATTCAGCAATCACATTGTCTGCACCGCCCGGCTCTGGCCGCACTACTGCTACGGGATTGCCTGATGCTCCGCAGGCCGGTTGGTCACGCTCAATTAACGTGACTGATACGCCACGAGAGGCAAGTTGTCGCGCCACGCTAGCGCCTGCGATACCTGCACCTA
>CAYUDI010000189.1:0-5140 GCA_964443585.1 uncultured Bifidobacterium sp. | reverse complement strand
AGCTTAAAATCCATAATTAATTAAATCAATTGTGAGTCTGGTAATACCTATACCGGGAGATGACATGGACAAGGTCAATTCGTACGCTACTATGTACTCTTATTCTCCGGATGGATTGCGCATTGCTAACCGCAGCATTGGGCCCCAAAATATAAACCGCAGTGCAGGCTCAGTAGCTGACAAGCCTAAAGAAGTGACCGCGCCACCGCTGCCAGAAAATCAAATAAAACAATCCTACGACGCTTCACAGCAAAAATCGCTCGAAAGGGTCTCAGTAGCCACTACGCAAATTGAGCTGTACGCGCCTGCTACCAGCCTTAAAAACAAACCAATCGGATCCGGCTTTAACAATCTGGGCGGCACCATCAATTACAAAGCGTAGTTCACTAATCAGATCATGATGGCACAGGCAGTGATCATGGGCTAAGTGAGCAAACTCAGCGGGAGCAAATAATGCCCCCGGGTGTCGCCTATTGGCTACTTGACTTCTACTTCTATTGTTTTACGAAATTTGGCACCATACGAACGGTGTGCACCGTCAGCAAATTGCATAGTCAATTTATGTTTACCTGGTGGCAGAGTGATTTCAGTTTCGGTTTGGCCTTTGCCGAAGTGCCTGTGCTTATCATCCATAGGAATGGACACATTTTCTTCGATGTCGGCCGTATCGATTAACAGATGATGGTGACCTGTGCCCGGGGTAAGCTCACCGGCCGGCGCAACCGTCATGCCATTTACTGCAAATTTAACTTTGAATGTTGTTGGAACAGTAGCA
Source organism: uncultured Bifidobacterium sp. (assembly GCA_964443585.1). Lineage (GTDB taxonomy): Bacteria > Pseudomonadota > Gammaproteobacteria > Burkholderiales > Burkholderiaceae_D > Pernthalerella. The sequence continues at coordinate 4,365 of CAYUDI010000189.1, read as the reverse complement.
CTATTTTTAGGCTCGATAAAATCGACTGACTGGGCAAATGCCCAACTGGAACAGCACAACAACAATGCAATTAAAGACGATGAGCGAAAATTCATATTGACCCCTGTTAGCTATTAGTGTGGATACCGCTGTACTTAGAACAAACCGACAATCTTGCCATTATCATCCACATCAATTTTTTCTGCGCTGGGTAGTTTAGGCAAGCCTGGCATAGTCATAACATCACCACAAATCATCACGATAAATTGAGCGCCGGCAGCGAGCCTGACTTCACGCACATTAATCGTATGGCCGCTGGGCGCGCCGCGCAGCGATGCATCAGAACTAAAGGATGACTGCGTCTTGGCCACGCAAATAGGATAATTTCCATAACCAGCGTCTTCCCACACCTTAAGTTGCTGTTTGACTTTGGCAGAAGCACTCACATCAGCTGCACCATAAATTTTAGTGGCAACCTTTTTCATTTTTTCTAGTAGTGCATCACTATCGTCATAGACATAGGTCATACCGTTGGGTTGCTCAGCAAGGCGCACCACTTCATACGCAAGTGCTTCGGCACCGGCACCGCCTTTGGCCCAGTGCTCAGCCAATACCACATTGACACCCAGCGCTTTCATACGATCGGTAACCAAAGCGATTTCAGCATCGGTATCAAAGGTAAACCGATTAATAGAAACTACGCAGGGCAAACCATAATTTTTAGTGACATTGGAAACATGTCGCTCCAAGTTCACTAAGCCTTTTTGTAGTGCATTGAGATCTTCACCATTGAGCTCTTTAACATCTTTTCCGCCGTGATACTTGAGTGCCCGTATCGTCGCAACCATCACACATGCCGACGGTTGAAGGCCTGTCTTGCGGCATTTGATATCTATGAATTTTTCAGCGCCGAGATCAGCGCCAAAACCCGCCTCAGTCACCACATAATCGCCTAACTTCAAGGCGCTTTGTGTCGCAATAACTGAGTTACATCCGTGGGCTATATTGGCAAATGGGCCGCCGTGCACAAACGCTGGATTATTTTCCAGCGTTTGAACTAAATTAGGTTTGAGTGCTTCTTTAAGTAAAACCGTCATTGCACCATGCGCATTTAAATCACGTGCATGAACTGGTTTTTGTTCACGAGTGTAGCCAATAACAATATCGCCTAAGCGTTTTTTTAAATCTTTAACAGAAGTCGCCAGACAAAAGATCGCCATCACTTCGGATGCAACCACAATGTCAAATCCGTCTTCACGTACAAATCCGTTAGCCGTGCCGCCCATACCGACAACAATGTTGCGCAATGCGCGATCATTCATATCGACCACACGCTTCCAGGTAATGCGACGTGGATCGATGTCCAGGGCATTCCCGTGATGAATATGGTTATCGATCATCGCGGACAATAAATTATTCGCTAATGCAATGGCAGAAAAATCACCTGTGAAATGAAGATTAATATCCTCCATAGGCACGATCTGCGCATAGCCGCCACCCGCTGCGCCACCCTTGACACCAAAAACTGGGCCCAGTGATGGCTCACGAAGGCATATCACTGTTTTTTTACCGATACGATTAAGCGCATCACCCAAACCTACCGTGGTCGTGGTTTTACCTTCACCGGCGGGCGTAGGACTCATCGCTGTTACTAGTACCAGTTTGCCATCCGGTTTGTTTTTTAGGGAGTCGACATAATCAAGCGAGATTTTCGCCTTGTAGTGCCCGTAAGGCACTAAGTGTTCATCGGCTATCCCAAGATGCGAAGCCACCTCAGTAATGCGCTTCATGCTCGCCTTTTGTGCGATATCGATGTCGCTAGCCATGCCGTCTCCTGAATGTAGGGTGATTTAAAACGATAGTAACTTCGACCCGTCTAACGCGGGCTGGTCATTTGATGCGATATAGCCAAGTCATTATTATGGCTATGTAAAGACATAACTAACTTAATTCATAAAGTAGTCACGAATCGCTTGTATTGCTTGCTCTATACCTGCTGCATCAACATCTAAATGCGTGACAAAACGCAGACGATACAAACCCGTGGTCAGTATGCCGCGGGCGCGCAAATAGTCTAGTAAGCCCGCAGCACGTTCGCGCGCTGAACCACTAAGCTCTACAAATAAAATATTCGTTTGAGGCGACTCTATATGTACGCCAGGGATATCGCTGATACCCGACGCCAGTTCACGCATTAATAAATGATCGTCTGCTAGCCTGTCGATATGATGATCCAGCGCATAGCTTGCTGCTGCTGCAAGCAAGCCGCCTTGACGCAGCCCACCACCGGCCATCTTGCGTACGCGATGCGCACGATAAATAAACTCTTTGGATCCGCACAAAGCGGATCCTACGGGCGTACCCAGTCCTTTACTAAAACACACAGAAACACTATCAAAACACGATGCAATATTTTTTGCTTCGGTGCGTGGGTCAGTTCCGTTGAGCGTGGCCTGTGCTACGGCAGCATTAAACAAACGAGCACCATCCAAGTGGGTGGATAAGCCTCGGCTATGGGCAAACTGAGTTGCTTGCTCTATGTATGAAATAGGCATGAGCTTACCGCCAAGTGTATTTTCTAAGGTGAGTAAGCGAGTGCGTGCGAAATGCGCATCATCGGGTTTTATCGCTGCTTCTATGTCATCCAGTGAGAGCGAACCATCCGCTTGGTGGTTTAATGGTTGTGGTTGCACACTGCCAAACACAGCAGCACCACCACCCTCCCACAAGTAGGTGTGCGCCTTTTGCCCAACGATGTACTCGTCGCCACGCTGGCAGTGTGCGAGTATTCCGCACAAATTACTTTGCGTGCCCGTAGGCATAAACAAGGCTGATTCAAAGCCCAGCATATCGGCAATTTTTTCTTGCAAGTGGTGAACGCTAGGATCATCTCCCAACACATCGTCGCCGAGCGGTGCCAACATCATGGCCTCACGCATGCCCGCTGTAGGGCGAGTCACGGTATCACTGCGCAAATCAACTAATCGTGTCATGAGAATTATCGCCTATGAGAATTATCTATTTTTGATAAGGACGAATCCAACCCAGATTTTCAGACGTGCCAGCGCGTGGGTTGTACTCGCATCCTACATGACCGCTATAGCCCAGCTCGTCAAGCACTGTGAAAAGGTAAGGATAATTCACTTCGCCTATGTCGGGTTCATTGCGCTTAGGTACACCCGCGATTTGTATATGGCCCACATTAGCAACATGTTTGCGTAATCGCATTTCTATATCACCCTCCATCACCTGCACGTGATAAAAATCCATCTGAACTTTCAGATTAGGTTCGTTCACTTGCGCAAGAATGTCATGTGCGTCTTGCTGATAATTTAAAAAATAACCAGGAATATCGCGGTTATTAATCGGTTCGATCAAGGTAGTGATTCCTTGTGCCTGACAAGCGCGTGCAGCCAGTTTTACATTCGCAATATACGACTGACGCATGGCGGCACGGTCAGCTTCGCTGATGGTTACGCGCTGCTGACTATCCAGCGGCATGCGCCCTGCCATCACATGCAAACGTTTACAACCAGTGGCATCGGCATAGGACAGTGCCTTGTCAAGACCCAGCGCAAATTCTTTCTCACGTCCTGGCAACGCAGCGATGCCGCGTTCACCTTTATCCCAATCACCCGGAGGAAGATTGAACAACGATTGAGTGACTTGTGCGCTCTTGAGACTGCCTGCGATTTGTTCGGCTGAAAAATCATATGGAAAAAGATATTCAACAAAACGAAAGCCATCGTGTGCGGCCGCTGCAAAACGATCAAGAAACTCATGCTCCTTGTACATCATGCTGAGGTTGGCTGAAAATATAGGCATGGATTACTTTCGATTAAATAAGAGATACTGATTACGTATGAATTTTACAGCGCTAATCAATTAATAAAAAAGCGTAAAGCGCGTGATCAGTTCATTGATCTGCTCTTCCGAGAGCGCAGGTACAGAGCGCTCACTGAGCAACCAAAGTTTGGCCGTTTCTTCGAGTTCTTCCAGCGTTGCCATTGCCGAGGCCAGAGTCTGATGCCATACATTGGGGCCTAAGCGATCTATCATCACCGCCCGCAGTGGTGCAGATTTTGTGCGCGCTGCTGTAATCAACTGCGCGACGATCTCTGCCACTAACGGATCACCGGGACGGTGGTACGGCACTAGCGGCACGTGCCCTACTTTCATTACGTAATAGGGCGTGATAGGCGGCAGTATGTCACCAGTCTTCCATACGCCCTTTAAGGTGAGCGCCACCAAATGCGTCGAATGCGTATGAATCACACAATTCGCTGTAGGCTCTGCTTGATAAATCGCCTGATGCAAGGCTAATGTTTTGCTCGCCGGTGCGCCGCTCAAATGCTTACCGTGAAAATCAACGAAGGCAATGTGCTC
>CAYUDI010000188.1:0-5142 GCA_964443585.1 uncultured Bifidobacterium sp. | reverse complement strand
AGCAGCGCATCATGCGCCAGATCGGCATTCACTTTTTCTACGCATTCACTAATGAGCTCGTACACTGCAGCTTGACTGGCAAGATCGCTATAGCCGCTATACGCCAGATTACGCCGTTCAGCCCAGTTGCCGACCGCTTCCATATCAATATTAATAAAGGCAGTACAGCTAGGGCGACTATCACCAAAAGCGACCGCTTCTTTGATAAAAGGGAAAAACTTTAATTTGTTTTCTATGTACTTAGGAGCGAACAGCGTACCGTCTGCCATTTTGCCGACGTCTTTGGCGCGGTCAATAATTTTGAGATGGCCATCATTATCAAAAAAGCCCGCATCTCCCGTGTGAAAATACCCTTGGCTATCAATAGCTTCGGCAGTGTCATCTGCTTTTTTGTAATAGCCCACCATCAGGCCCGGCGAACGTACTAATACTTCACCGCTATCAGTAATTTTTACTTCAACGCCAGCCATGGGCCGACCCACCGTGTCTAGTTTTACATCCCCCGAGCGCTGCATGCACACGGTGACGCAGGTCTCCGTCATGCCATAGAGCTGTTTAAGGTTAATTCCAATAGAGCGGTAGAAGTCGAATAAGTCAGGGCCTATGGCTTCGCCACCGGTATACGCTACTTTAATGCGTGACATGCCGAGCACATTTTTCAATGGACCGTAAATTAATAAGTCGCCAATGGCATACAAAGCTTTGTCTATCAGGCTTACCGACTCTTTGCCATCGAGTAGCTTTAAACCGACGCGTCGTGCTAAGCGCATGAAGTAATGAAATAGCGAGCGCTTGATCGCGCTGGCATCTTCTATACGTATCATGACTTGGGTCAGAATGTTTTCATAGATGCGTGGCGGCCCGAAGTAATACGTGGGCCCAATTTCACGCAAATCACTAGCTACCGTGGCAGGGGATTCCGGACAGTTAAGACAAAAGCCAGCGATGTGAGACATCGCGTATGAATAAAGAAAATCGCCGACCCACGCCAGCGGCAGATAGCACAACACTTCATCGTCTGCTGTTATGTGATCGAATTCAATGAGCGTATGACCCGTAGCAATCATCGCGGCATGCGAGTGACACACGCCTTTAGGTTTGCCCGTTGTGCCAGAGGTGTACAGGATGACAGCGATATCGTGAGTATCACCTGCATCGATTTGTTGTTGAAAAAAATCGGGGTGATCTTGATCGTGTGCTTTGCCTAACGCTTGTAGGCTATCGCATGAATGTACGCCCGCTTGTGTGTAATTGCGCAGACCACGACCATCGTCAAACGCTATGTGCGATAGGCCAGAAATACTTTCGCGTATCTCGAGTAGCTTGTCGACTTGTTCCTGATTTTCAACGATAGCAAAATCAATTTCAGCATTTTCCAATACATAGGCCATGTCTGCTGCCGGAGCATCCTGATACAGGGGAACGGCAACGCCACCCAAGCACTGAGCAGCTGCCATCGCCCAATACAAACGAGGACGATTGTCACCAACCACGGCGAGATTCATGCCGCGTTTAAAACCCAGTGCGGCCAGTCCACAGGCGAGCAAACGAACGTGGGTTTCTACTTCTGCCCACGTGCTTGTTTGCCAGATACCTAAATGTTTTTCGCGAAATGCCGGGTGCATGGGTCGCTGCAACCCATGCTGCTGCAATAAGCGCGGAAACGTATCCGCCGCTTTTTTATTGGTCTCCACCATGATCTGCCTTCTTATAGGTAGTAATTGCTGAGCGGGCTCGTCATTGTGGACGGCTTTACCCATATTTTTTGCCTAATGATAACCAGCTTGGGCTTTTTATAAGTATGTTCTGAAGCGTAAGGACCAAGTTTCTATGATGCAATGCACAAATTGCATGTCAAGTGGGCCTTACCACTCTTGTTACTTCCTGGGTAAAGACCAGTAAAACGCGGCTCGAGGTTGAGCAAAGCGGGATAGAGATCCGTATCTAGAAACTGGGATCTGAACTTTTAGGTCAACTGGAATGCGCCACTGATTATTCAGCCCATGCGGGCGTCATTTCTCAACCTGACAACTTGCTAGCGATATGCGAGCTTCATTTCCTCACGACGTGGATTTAGCGACCTGATGCCCTTGCGTTTTTTAGGGGTTTCGCTGCGTTTTATTCTGCCACTGGCGCTGATTTTGGGTTTGTTTGCTTTGGCTTTATTGCCATTGGTAGATGAATTGACTCAGCGCTGGTTTTTACGTGACTTAAAAACACGATCGCAGATGGTAGTTGCTGCATTGAGTGAGCCGGCAAGGGTGGCGTTGTTATCTCGGGATGCGGTATCGGTCAGGTTACCGTTTGAAAGTGCACTACGAAACGGACAAGTACTTGCATTTGGATTGTGCGACACCAACGGACGACTTGTGTATCGCAGCGACCCGACACCAAGGACCTTGGATTGCCAGACCAAGACAGACTCCGGCGTATTGGTGACTGAAACCGTCATTGAGCAGGACGGGATAATGCTGGGCAAACTCATACTCGCTCAAGACACCCGCTTCATGGAAAAACGCAGCACCGAATTCAGGCGCTATTTGATCATTGCATTTGTATTGATGTTCGTTGTGATATCTACGCTCAGTGCCTGGATAACGCATTGGAATTGGCTAAGTTGGGTAAGTTCATTAAAAAGTTTATTGAGCCGAGAAACAGGCAAGGCAATCAAGCAGGCTCCTCCTGAATTTAGGCCACTGGTAGGTGATTTGCGAGCGATGATTATAGAGATGAATCGTGAACGTCAATTGCAGAGGCAGTCACCGCAATCATGGACACCAGAAAAATTACGCTCACTTTTGCATGATGAATTAGCCGGGGATGAAATTATCGTGGTCTCCAATCGTGAACCCTATATTCATGAGCAAACTGAACAAGCGATAGTCTTGCGTCGACCAGCTAGCGGGTTAGTAACGGCTGTAGAGCCCGTCATGCGTGCTTGCTCAGGATTGTGGATAGCGCATGGTAGTGGTTCTGCAGATCGGGCAACGGTCGATGCAAATGATCATCTCCGTGTGCCTCCTAAGCATCCGGAATATACCTTGCGCAGAGTATGGTTGTCGGACGCAGAAGAGATGGGCTATTACTATGGATTTTCAAATGAAGGCCTGTGGCCCTTGTGCCATATGGCGCATGTACGCCCCGTATTTCGTACCTCTGACTGGGAGCACTACGTAGCGATTAACCATCGTTTTGCAGAAGCCGTTATTACAGAGGCGCGCACAGATGATCCCATTATTCTGATACAGGATTATCACTTTGCACTTTTGCCACGCATGATAAGAGAACGATTACCCAAAGCTACGCTAATCATGTTTTGGCACATACCGTGGCCCAACCCAGAATCATTTGGAATTTGTCCGTGGAGGGAAGAAATTTTGCAGGGTTTATTAGGTAATACCTTGCTGGGTTTTCACACGCCATTTCATTGTAAAAATTTTTTAGAAACCATAGATCGGTATCTCGAAACACGTATTGAATATGAAGCCTCAACTATTTCTCACGGCGGTGACTTGACCCAGGTAGAGCCTTATCCTATTTCAATTGCCTGGCCAGAAAACGATAGGAGTATAGATTTAGTTCAGTATAGAAAAGCATTCAGGCAAGAATTACATGTGCCAGATACGCATGCTCTTGCGCTGGGTGTAGATAGACTTGATTACACTAAAGGCATCTTAGAACGGTTTCATGCGCTTGATAGGCTATTTGAATTACATCCGGAACTAATAGGTAAATTTTCTTTACTGCAGATAGCTGCACCTAGCGGATCTACGCTAGAGGAGTATCAAAATTTAGAGGCACGTGTGCGAGCATTAGCAGTAGATATTAATCAACGTTATGCAAATGCAGAGGCACCAGCAATCTTTTTACGAGTTGAGCATTATGACGCTGAACAACTTACTCGTTGCTATCGCAGCAGTGATATTTGTGTTGTAACAAGTTTGCATGACGGAATGAATTTAGTAGCCAAAGAATTTATAGCAGCCCGTAATGATGAGCTGGGTGTTTTGATTCTTTCACAATTTACTGGGGCTGCCAGAGAATTGCATGAGGCGTTACTCATTAATCCCTACCACCTAGAACAAGGGGCGCAGGCATTGTATCGGGCAGTTACTATGCCTGAATTGGAACAAAAAGAGCGCATGCGCAGCATGCGTCAACGAGTCAAAGATTTTAATGTCTATCGCTGGGCAGGATTGATGCTGCTCGATGCAGCGCGATTGCGGCGACGCCAGCGTACGAGTGAAAAAATTCATTTACACAGTCATCAGGGATGTCGATCAACATTATGAAAGAACTATTTACACCGTCGGGCCGTCAGATATTAAAAGAATTTGTGCGCGATGATTTGCTCTGTTTGTTTGATTTTGATGGAACATTGGTTCCTCTGGAGCCACACCCGGAAAAAGTTCGTGTGCCAGGTATCGTTCTTCATCGTTTGCAGCAGCTGCAGGAGCGCACGCGTGTTGGCATTGTCACCGGCCGTGGCTTGGCCGACATGCATCGTATGCTGGAATTCAAGCCTGATTTTTTATTAGGAAATCATGGCATTGAAGGTTTGCCTGGATGGGAATCACATACCGCTGAATTTGAGCAGCTCTGCGAACATTGGCAAGTGCAGCTAACCCCCCAGCTTAGAGCCATTGATCAGCAGATATGGATAGAGTATAAAAAATATTCTCTTTCTGTGCATTACCTTGATTCACCTAACTTGCCTGGAATATCCGCCACGCTGACAGACTTATTTGAGACATTGTCTCCGGCGCCACGCGTAATCGGTGGCAGACATGTGTTTAACTTGTTGCCCTTAAATGCTAACGATAAAGGTAAGGCGGTCAATGAATTAATGTTGGTAACAGGTGCATCACGCGCGCTGTATGCAGGTGACGATGTGACCGATGAACATGTATTTGAATTAAATAGGGATGATTTGTTTACCATCAGAGTTGGAGCGAGTCTGCAAAGCGCAGCCAGGTTTCAGATTGCTGATCATAGTTCTATAGTGCCGTTAATGGATATGCTGATAGAGTATTTGCCACAACTGCGAGCGTGAGCTTATTGATTAGCTGAGAAGCGATGAACAATCTGGATTTGGGTCTGATTGGAAATTCGCGCACTAGCGCACTGATAGACAGACAAGCT
>CAYUDI010000187.1:0-5207 GCA_964443585.1 uncultured Bifidobacterium sp. | reverse complement strand
GTCAGCCAAAGGGACAGGGACTTAAATGCCCTTGGTTTTGATAATGAACGGGACTCTAACTCATCCAGCCACTAAAAACATAATAGTCTCTGAATCGTAGGGAGGTTGCGGATTCGACGATGGGTGTCCATCAGTGCCGCTTTTCAGCCTTCCATGTGCCGCCGTAGCGATAACAGGGATGTTGTTCAACTTTGGCCCGGCATTCTTGACAAATGAGGGTCCAAGCAGCGGTATTGTCTTGCACAACCCGGTAAAGAGTCGAAAACACGACCTTGCAGGTTTCGCAAGCTTTGATACGGGATCGAACAGGTTTGGGCACGGTGTTACGAAATATCGTCCTCTTCGTCGATAGGTCTTGGCGGGGTATGCTCTTCAAGCATCGGCTCTACCTTATCAATTTGAAGGTGATGGGCAAGACTATTGCGAATGAACTGCTTTTCATAGTGGCGATTGCGCCGGTTTTTTTTGCCGACGATCGCTGCCCTAGGCGTTTGTCCACAACAATCTCACTGAGATGGCTCAAGTCGCTCAAGTCTGCGATGGCATTTAGGGAATTTCGCAAAGTCATGATGAATTCTGTATTGATATAAAAATAAGGCGTGTGTGCAGCAAGCTGATCATGATGATATCACCCAATGTTACGAGTACTGATACCCCCAGTAACCCGCGCAAATACGCCGCAGTAGGCCAAAAAAACCAACCCAGAAAGGTTGGTTTTTTAACGATTGGTGGAGGCAGCGGGAATCGGCTCGTAAGCCGGTGCTCGCGAAACATCGCTCGCCCGCTCGGCCAGCGCCAAGCAATGCTTGGCGAAACCCTGGCCTCTCCCCGCGTGGACGCGGGTTGATATCACCACAAACCCTCAAACAAAAAACCACCGCAAGCCTGGTTTCTTATTTGGTGGAGGCGGGAAACCCGGAATCAAATTTGTGCTCAAAGCGCATGGGTAGCCATTAGAAGTGATGGCAAGAGTTTCGGGTGATTGTCCAATTAAATAAGAGGGAAATGTCTAGAGAGACACTGAATGAATCCACATTTTATGGCGAGCCAGCGCAGCTGGGCGACGCGAGGCCTCGACCCGTCAAGACCTGGGTGCGAATTCCAGAGCCGAAAGTGATTCCAGCTTGATTGGATCAGCACTTTCTAAAATCTGCAAACCGCAGGCCAAGCAATTAATGAAAATACGCACTCGACACGTTACGATCTGCTGCTGCGATCTGCTGTCAGTTCAATTCCCACTTCTTGAATCGAACCTGCGTCCCTCAATGCCCATCAATTGCCCTCCAGGCTGTGTATTCGGACGGATGTAAACGGTAGCGCGCCGACCCAATCAGAAACCAGGGCCGACACGTACGTATGTCAGACGGTTTTCGAAAGCATTTCTATCACTGCCGCTGAACGCCATGCATCAGATTGAAATGCCGTATTTTTTGATCTTCAGGTAGAGCGTACTTCTGGCAATACCCAGATGGCGGGCAGTTCCTGCAAGATTGCGACCTTGTACCTCCAGAGCATGGACGATCTCGTCTCGCTCTGTTCGTTGAAGTGGCGGAAGCTTAATGCCATTGTCCACGGGAGCTAATGCCTGGCCACACGCTTGAAGGATCGAAAGGTCCATGATCTGATTCTCGCTGAACTGCCATAGCGCTCCGATCAGATTATGCAGTTCTCGCACATTGCCTGGCCATGCATGTTTTTGAAGTGCCTCCAGCAGTTCTAAATCCAAGTACTTCTCTTGCATCTGATACTTCTCAGCGAGCTTCCTGCAGAAATACCTCGCCAGGAGCGGTATGTCATCAGACCTGTCTCGCAGGCTCGGTAGGTCAAGCGACGCACTTGCCAGTCGATAAAAAAGATCTTTCCTGAATCGGTTTTCTGCGATCGCCTTATGGATATCGATATTGGTCGCGGACAGTATTCGTACCGATACCCTTCTGGGCTGGAACTCGCCTAATCGCATGACGCAGCCATCCTGCAATACCCTGAGCAACTGCGCCTGTGCCTCCAGAGGCAGGTCGCCGACCTCATCAAGAAACAGGGTTCCACCATTGGCGTGCTCGAACTTTCCACTTCGTCCGCCACGTACGCCTCCGGTGAATGCCCCATCTGCATAGCCAAAAAGCTCTGTCAACGCCAGCTCTCTGGGCAGCGCGCCGCAGTTCACGGCAACGAATGGGCCGTCTGCCACGGGCGAAGCCGCATGCATGGCGAGCGCAAACTCTTCCTTGCCGACACCGGTTTCTCCCAGAATGAGTACAGGAGCGTCGCCAGCGGCCAGTCGCCGCGCCTTGTCGACGCAACGCCGAATCAATGCACTCTCGCCGACAATTCCAACAAACGGATCTGCTGGTGGCACGGGTGCTTTATTTTTGTTCGAATGCTCAAGGGCCGGTGCCCGAAAGGCTGTGCGGCTCTGCCCTGAGAGCGGAATAACGATGAGATAGCCGCTATCCTTACCATCGTTGGTGAAGGGTTGAATCCAGTCGGGTTGTAGCCATTCGGGCAAAGTCGATCTGTTTGACAGGGCGCCGCCATTGGGAACGAACCGCGCCCCCATTTCCACGTTGTGACGCACACCGCGCCGACTGAGCTCTTGCGTCAGCGACGCGTTCTTGAATACCACACGCCCTTTCTTGTCGAGCACGAGGATTGCATCGCTGGCCCACGATGCAGATCGCGCGTGCGACCACTCAAGTAATTTATTGCGTGCTTGAGATTCCTTGAGGTGCAGAAAACTTTCGATGTGACGGCTGAGCGACACGGCAAGCGCAAGATTGTGCGCGCTGAACGTATCCTTGGTGCCAGAAATATCTAGGACTCCAAGAATGTCCCGATCCACCGGGTCGCGTATCAGCGCTGCGGAGCATGTCCAGCCTTTGACATACTCGAAGAAATGCTCGCTTGCATGCACTTGCACTGCGTGGCCTACCGCCAGCGCTGTGCCAATGGCGTTGGTGCCGCCGGCAATCTCATGACAGTTTCCTCCCGCGTGCAGGTTTCGCTCGGCAGCATAATCGATGTATCTCTGTGCTCCGAAGCTCTCCAGGATCACGCCATCTGCATCGGTCAACAGGATCACGCTGCGGGTCGCATGCAGAACATCCTGCATCGAGGACAGCACTTCGGTTGCCGCACTCACTACCTCTGCATTGAGCTTTTGCGATGCCGCCAGACGCTCGGTGTCTACCATCGGCATATGGCGTCTGGGCGTCGACGTTGCTTCGCTCGCGCAGCGCTTCCAGGACGAAAAGATAAGATCACGGAGCAGCGCGGGATTGCATTCCCCGGTTGAGAGGAATCTCTCCCATTCTTTCGTTACGCTCCGCTGAAAATGACCCTCGGCAACTGCATCGGGTCGTGGGAGTACTCTCATGCCCGCCTCCTCTTATAGATGTTACTAAATCGCTTGCGGGGCGGATTGCCTGCTTTTGGTCGCCTTTACCCCCATATTTCATGGCTGACGTGGGGCACCCGGGTGTTTCCGTCTTGAGTCTACTGAAGGGCAAAATTCTTGGCAATTAAATTCGTGGGACCAATTTTGATTTAAAAAAATATGTCCGATTTTCATACGTTTTCAAGTGCGACTGCCCGAGATCGCTGCATGAGCCGCTCACCTCACTAGCGCTAATGGCATGGTCGACGGCGCACACGAAACGCTGCGGCACGTCATATTTGCTTGATAAACCTAAGGTATCTGGTGTCGGTACCGGGCGCTGTGCGGCTTTCGGGGAGTACATGGCACGCCTGTTGCAATTGCGTACGCAACCGACCGTACTGCAAATTTTCCCCCGGATGCTTAAATGGACTTGCGAAGAATGCGTTATTTCCTGGCCGTGGCTGAAGAGCTCAATGTCAGCCGTGCTGCAAGAAAGCTGCACATTGCCCAGCCACCGCTGAGCCGGCAGATCCATACGCTCGAACATGAGCTGGGGGTCGCTCTGTTTCATCGAACGAACAAGCAGATCTCGCTGACTGCGGCCGGACGTGCGTTTTCAAAAAGAGCGCGGGGGGTTATCGAGGCGGTGGAGGCAGCGGTAGCCGATGCCCAACGCGTACAACGTCACGAACGGGGTACGCTCAGCATCGGACTCTGTGATCAGATCGCCTACACACTGCTGCCGCCAATACTGACCCGCTTTTGCGAAAAATTTCCGGATATCGACGTCGAGCTGAAATGGTTTTCTTTTACGGATCAGACTGACGCACTGGAAAGCCAAGATGTTGACATTGCTTTTGTTCCACCCGCCGTCGACCTGCATGGCGCATCAAAAGTGCTTCTGATCGATGAGCCTTTCGTGGCTGCGATAAGTGTTCGTCATCCACTGGCATTGCAGCAGTCCGTGCACATTGCAGATTGTGTTGCTCACACGCTGATCGGCTACGCGCGTGATCATGCACCCGATTATCACGCGATGATTACACGCGTCTGTGTGGCAGCGGGGATCTCGCCAAATACACCGATGCTGGCGGACCAGATCGTTACAGCTCTCGCACTGGCGAGCACCGGCGCAGGCATTGCCATTGTTCCTTTGTCAGCCAAGAGGCTGCATTTCGATAGCATTGTGTATCGACCATTGAAGGGGGCAAACGAAATCCGGAACACTGCCTATCTGGCATGGCGGCATGCGCATCGCTCTGAATTACTCCGAGAGTTCGTGGCTACCGCGATTGATATCGCGCAATCGGGCGTTGTCACGGATTCAAAGCTCATTTAGCAATAGCAGTCGGGAGCATCACGCTACTGCCGCCCGAAGATCGATCAGACACGCTTGTCTTGTCGCGTGTTGAGCGATACCCGAGCGGCTTAGCTATTTATTGCAGGCCTATTCGAGGTTTAACCCACTGTGCCATCTGCTGTACTGCCTGATCTGCCTCTGGTGCCTCGCCTGCCATGAAGTGCCACACGTGCTGCATTTCGGGGAAGACATCAACCTTGATGTCTACACCGGCTACTCTAGCTTTCTTCTCGAAGCGAAGTGAGTCGTCCAGCAAAGTCTCGTCACCGCCAACGGTAATGTAGGTGGGAGGCAATCCATCCAAATTCGCCCACAATGGATTGGCGAGCGGATCTCGTTTCGATGCGCCACCCAAAAAGCCCTCTGCCATGCCATCGACCACCGACTTCTTCACCAGGCAGTCTTTTGCATCATTGGCCGTCATCGAATCGCCACTGTTTTCCATGTCATACCAGGGACAAATCGGCATCG
>CAYUDI010000186.1:1371-5216 GCA_964443585.1 uncultured Bifidobacterium sp. | reverse complement strand
TTGAGATCTTGTCTAAAAATTCTTCGTTAAAGCCAGATAATTTTGATGATTTAAAAAATGAAGAAACGGTTGATGCACAAGGAAATAAAGTAGCTACAACTGGAGGAATTCGGTCGCGTAGTATCGAAGAAACAAAAAATCCAACTATGGCTGCTCACACATCAGCCAATATCGAAGGTAAGGAAGTTTTTGCGGGTACGCGAACCGGGGTGAATGATCCGTATGGAATAAATAAAAAATCTCTAAAGCAGAAGTCCGCTGAAGACGTGGCCGCACTGACCCGCGATCTCGTTGGTACCGATTCGTATTCGCCGACCCAAGTTAAACTAGGGGATTCTGATGTCAAGGCTTCAGCAGCCATTGATTCAACAAAATTGCCGAATGCTCTGAACACCGAAGCTATCGATGTAATGACTACGTACTTGCTTGAAACAAGCGATGGTAAAAAAATTCTCAAAGAAAACGGTATTGACGTTAGCGGAGCCAGTCGTGGTATTAAATTATCGGCAGCCCAAGGCTTAGCGAAAAATATTTTATCGACTAAATCAGCTGAAAATGATGAAATACTTGCGCGCATAGCGACTAATAGCAAACCTCTGCAGCATCTTCTGCGTCGTCAAGGAGCATTAAATCGTGCACGTGTGACCTTTCTCCTTGAAATTCAACGTAATCCTGAATTTGCCAAGCGCATAGCAGAAGGCAAACCGATTAATTTTTCATCAATCTCCTTGCTTTCACCGGATAGCCTACGCCAGAAAATTTTCGACAAGTCCGGTATGGATGGATTCAACGAGCAAGAGATGATGGATATTCATGCGCAGTCATGGAAAGATCTACAAAATGAAATTGATGCAGGTGGTTTGTTTGTGAACGGAAAACCAGTGATTGCAAAAATTATTGCATTCAACTTTGGCGTCAACATCAATGCCTTTAATAAGCTCGCTAATCTGCCAGGGATCGGTGAAATAGTGAGTGGATTTGACTATTCAAATACGGAAATTAATCACGAGTCACTCAATATCATGTTGGGTATTGATAAATCTAGTTCTGATGAAAAATCGATGCTGGATACCTACTTAGAAGAACAATATGATCTCTTAGAAAATGAGCTTTCTCCCGATAAACGAGCTGAGATCGAGCATAACATCAGTGTGGCCACTCAATTGGGGCAGCAAATAACGGATATCTATCTAGGCGACAAATACAAAACAGCCGGTAATGATCCGTATAAGATTGCTTCTCGTATTGCTGTCTTGAGTTTTCTTATGGGTGGAGGTACTACCTTTAACTGCAAGAGCGGTAAAGATCGCACGGGTCAATTAGATACCGAGGCGAAAATCTTAGCATTACAAATCGCGACGACAGGTAAGGTGCCTGACCCCGAGGAAGAGAAGACTGAACTTGAAAAGACTCAACTGGCGACGTTGACTTTTCAAGATCAGTCCAGAACAAAAATTGAGCAATACAGCACGGGCTATATGGGTTCCAAACTCGATGGCGTACCCGTCGTATTCCGTAACCTGGTAACTAAAACTTCAGATCAAAAACAAGACGCTATCGACGTCGAAGATGCCAAGCGTGAATTCATCGGTAATGCAGGAAGTACAGGTTCTATGTAAACAAGGCTGCGCGTATGAGCGCCGATGTGTCCTAACTTGAAAGGATAAACGTGCACTCCTAGCATAAAGTTACCTCGCTGCTTGTATTTGTTTGCTCCGTTAAAATACGGCCAATGTCTCCTATAAACCCGCCAGTTTTGCAGCTGGCGGGTTTATCTTTGGTATCCTCTCGTAAATTAATCTTTTCTGAAAACTATTGTATGAGTGCTTTTGTCGAAGAAGAAGTTTTATCCGTTAACCATTGGACAGATACCCTGTTTAGTTTTACCACCACGAGAGACCAGTCACTGCGGTTTTCCAATGGCCATTTCACGATGATAGGTCTGCATATCAACGCTAAGCCCTTACTGCGTGCTTACTCCATAGTCAGTGCAAATTACGAAAATCATCTGGAATTTTTGAGTATCAAGGTTCCTAATGGGCCTCTGACCTCAGTGTTGCAGAAAATACAAGTCGGCGACAAGATCATCGTGGGCAAAAAGCCTACCGGCACATTGCTAATTGACTATCTTTTGCCGGGAAAAAATTTGTATCTGTTTTCTACTGGGACCGGATTGGCTCCCTTTCTGTCCATCATCCGCGACCCAGAAACTTACGAAAAATTCGAGCGAGTTTTTCTGATTCATGGCGTACGTTATGCGAAGGAATTGGCGTATTACGACTACCTCACCAACGAGTTGCCCAACCATGAATTTCTTGGCGAGCTAGTCAGTGGAAGTCTTGTCTACTACCCGACCGTGACACGCGAACCGTTTGTTAACGAAGGCCGGATTACCGATCTCATTAAATCGGGCAAATTATTTACTGATCTTGGCGTGCAAGAATTCGACAGAGACAAAGACAGGGCGATGATTTGTGGCAGCCCTGAAATGCTAAAAGACCTAAAGACCATGCTGGAAGTTCGCGGCTTTAATGAAGGTAGCACCAGTAAGCCGGGCGACTTTGTTGTCGAGAGGGCGTTCGCTGAAAAATAAGTCTCAGGTAGTTTAAAAAAGGGAGGCTGACTATGGGGCTATTTGATCTATTCAAAGTCAAAATACCCGCACTGACTCCACGCATCGCATTGGCTGTTGGATTACTGTTCATGACTTCTGCTGATGGCGCTATAGAACAGGAAGAATTCGGAGTGCTGCTAGCCAATCTGCATGGTGATGAGCGTTTGCTTGATGATGCTATGTCGTATGGTAAAGCGACAACGTTTGATGACTATCTTTCAGATAGTGCGAGCTTGCTTTCAGAGCCTCAAAAGATGTGTATCTTGCTGAACATTGCGGATGCATTTTTATCTGATGGGCACACCGCTCCTCAAGAGCAAGCGTTGTTTGAACGGTTTTTACGCGGGTGGGGTATTAGTCGATCAGCATTCCAGCCGTATCTCGATGTGATCGTTAAGAAAAATGATCATTCGGTTCTTACGTAAGAGCGTGGATTTTATTTAAGCATCCAATTCCAGATAGCTTTCAAACACGGCTACGTGTATCTGCGCATTTTCTGCATCCTGCGGCCATAAATGCATCGCTTCAAATCGCACGTCATAGGTAGGTTCGTCTTCAGCCTCTATGCCATGCGCATGCGCATCCGGAAAAGGATAGGCAGGCGACTTGCTAATCACTACCCCGCACTTGCCGCGTATATAGCCGGGCATACGCATATGACCAGGTACATGCTCATCACGTACACGAACGTGATCACCAGGTAAAAAAGTTCGGCGCTGTGCATGGTTGCTGCGGCCCGATGCAGAAGCCAGTGCAAGCGGATAACTGCCGTGCGCTAGTTTTTCTAATTGTTCGTACGTGACTAAACCTTTTTCTACACACAACGACGCCAGAGCCGTTAGTGAGCGTTCGTAGTAACTCGCACTCAGGTAATGGCGCGGTTCCATGCGCTCAATCGCGTGCCGGTATTCATCCATATTGAATACACCGCATTTCACTGCCAAGCTATACAGTGCATTGGCACGAATTTCCCAGTCATCGTGAAACACAACGGCATTTTTAGTGTGACGTACCGGGCCAAATCCTTCTTTGCCCCCCAGATCATGAAATCCATCCACGGTGTATTCCTTTACAAGCGAGCCACGCCTATGAGCGCGTCTTTGTTGACCAATGCGGCGAGTTGTTCTGTTGAGAGGCCGTCAGTTCCTGCAGGACGTTCGGGCAACACCATGTAGCGTGTGTCGGCTGTAGTGTCCCACACGCGTATCTGTACGTGCTCAGGTAAATCGAG
>CAYUDI010000186.1:0-1361 GCA_964443585.1 uncultured Bifidobacterium sp. | reverse complement strand
TTCACGCACGACGCGTGCGCGGTATTCCAAATCTTTGTACCAGTCGGGTGGCAAGCCTATGATGGTAAATGCGGTACAAGAACACAGCGTGCAGCAAATGACGTTATGACTATCTGCCGTATTTTCTAGTACAACGAAATGCCGATGGTGCGGTGGCATGCTTAAGCCCATTTCTTCGGCGGCCGCTTTTCCATTGTTTAACAACCGTTGTTTGAACAACGGATCAGTCCAGGCGCGCGCGACTAAGCGTGCACCGTTGGCAGGCACCCACTGCTCACTCGCCAGATCGTGAAATGTATCGACGAATTTTTCGGGTTCCATACCGTGCTCATCAAGTACGGTATGGATGGCAGCTAGTCGCTGTTCTACGCTGGCAATGGGAGGTATCTTGGCATTCATGGAAGGGCTTATATAAATTGTATGGCAAGCCAGCGCAGCTTCGGTCATGGCTCTGTAAACGTCTCGTTTTTATTTAATCAATACTTTCTTGTGTTTATGTTATCACTCATCGATCGATGGACTGACGAATCTGTCTGCTGGACCGTGATTTACGCTTACATACCCTGGTGATGGTTGAGGCTGCGGGTTCGTTATGGCATGCTGTCCGCTATGACTACGCCGTCGGGTTAATCGTAGGCTTGGGGTGGATATAGACTACTATCAGTCTTGGTCGGTTGTTCACGAAACGCCTCGTTTTTTTATTTAACATGACTTCCCTAGCAATGAGCCACCCTTACAGAGTATCTGCCATATTTCGATTTTGCTACCGTAATAGCCTTAATAACATTGGTATCGATCAGAAAGTACTAACAGTGTCAGGCGAAACAGAAGAGTACGTTATCGCGGCGCTCGCGGTAGCATTTCCGGACAGAGATTGCTTTTCTATTGTTTCATTAAATTGGAAATAATTTTTTGAGCTATACAAAATTATCGTAGTACCTGCGATATACAGTAAACACAAATAAACGTAATGCGTGCTTGAACCACATCCATCGTCGTATTGTGATGAGTGAACGTGTCATGACACTAGTGCCCGTTAAATGCAAAGAATTAGCTACTGCGATTAAGCGTGGGCTGCGCCATGTGTTTGGCAATCGCGACCGATACGTTGGCGAGTATAAATATGGTCAGTATCACGGCCAGGGCACGATGACCTATGCCGACGGCGACAAGTATGTCGGCGAATACACCGATGGAAACCGGCACCTGCAGGGTATGTACACCTTTGCCAACGGTGACAAGTATGTTGGCGAGTACAAGAATGGTACTCGTCACGGTCAGGGCATGTATACCTCGGTTAGCGGCACAACCTATGTGGGTGAGTTCAAAATGGGTCTTCGGAACGGCTTGGGTGTCGAGTA
>CAYUDI010000185.1:4166-5225 GCA_964443585.1 uncultured Bifidobacterium sp. | reverse complement strand
TTAAGACTACACGTTTATTTAGCCAGAGCAGGCTCTTCGAGTTGCTCAAGAGCCGTTGCTAATTGGCCCACCGTGCGATCTATGTGCAGCAATTTTTCCAAACCGAATAGGCCAATACGGAAGGTGCGGAAATCGCTGCGCTCACCTACTTGCAAAGGTACACCAGCTGCTGTCTGCATACCTAATTGCATGAATTTCTTACCATTCTGTATTTCTGGATCAGTGGTGTAACTCACCACCACGCAGGGGGCTTGATATCCAGGTGCGGCAACACTCATCAATCCTTTTGATTCGAGTAATTTGCGTACCTTGGTACCTAGCTCTTCCTGATTTTTTTTCAGGTTAGCAAATCCAGCTGCCTGTGTTTCTTTCATGGTGTCGCGCAATATGCGCAAGGAATCCGTAGGCATCGTGGTGTGATAAATATGCGATCCCTTTTCGTAGGTCTCAATGACCACCAGCCATTTTTTCAAATCACAGGAGTAGCTCGTGCTCGTTGTGCTGTCAATTTTTTGTCGTGCACGCTCGCTCATAGCGATCAATGCGCAACATGGTGAGCTGCTCCAGCCTTTTTGTGGAGCACTAATAACCACATCAACCTTAGACGCCACCATATCCACCCACATCGCTCCAGAGGCGATGCAGTCCAGTACGAACAAACCATCAACCGATTCCACTGCCTCACCAACAGCGCGCAAATAATCCGGCGGAAGTATCATTCCAGCGGACGTCTCTACATGCGGGGCAAAAACAACAGCTGGTTTTTCTTTGCGTATCCAGGCGGTTATTTCTTCTATCGGTGGTGGGGCATAGGCGCCTTCGAAACCTTCTTCTGGCTGGCGCCCCTGAATCACATGCAGCTACGGAAACGCCGTAGAAGAAGGCGTGCGTAGCCTCGATTTCGAGGGAGAACTCCGCGGGGCTGGTGATCGGTGCTGATGGTAAACTGGTGAACAGTGATGAAACGGGCGGAGGGGGGGAAGGGCCTCGACGAAGGGCAACTTGCAGCAAAGCAGCTGCTGTGTTCGGTGCCGCGGGTTGACGCTGCAGCACAAACAG
>CAYUDI010000185.1:3336-4156 GCA_964443585.1 uncultured Bifidobacterium sp. | reverse complement strand
GCTGATCGGAGATGTGACCCATTTCAAAAATTTGCGTCCAGCGGTAACTAAACCAGCCGTTACGAATCACCAGGCATTTTTTGCCGGTTGCGAATTGGCGAGCCACCGCTTCCATACCGTAGGTACCACTGCCAGGCACGACTAACGCTGACTTGGCGTTGTAGACTTCTTTGAGTAACTTGGATATGTCTGTGATGACGCCCATGAAGGCCTTCGACATATGGTTAAGGGAGCGATCGGTGTACACCACCGAAAACTCGAGCAGTCCGTCCGGATCGACGTTGGGAAGTAAACCTGGCATGGCGCATCCTGAAAAAATAAATAAGGCCTCAGAGACCCAATCGCGGAGCTGCTACGCCCCGTGCTGATTAGTAAGTTTAACAGAGCTGATCTTTTCCGCAGGCTGACGCGCCTCAGCAAGATATTGATTACGTAATTAGCAACGCAAGCGCGGTATAGAATTCGGCGTAGGACGAGATAGATCAATGCGATTTCAATGATCTGTTACCAGAAATATAAAAATTTTATGAATGGAATACACCATGCGCGCAGCTGTTTACACCTCCAAGGGACCCGCAGCCGATGTGCTGCACGTGATCGAAAAATCAGATCCCGAACCCGCTGCTGGTGAAGTACGGGTCAAACTCGCCTTTAGCGGCGTTAACCCCTCAGACGTAAAGTCTCGCGCCGGCATATCCGCTCGGGGTGCGGGCTATCCTGAAGTTATCCCTCACAGCGATGGCGCTGGCACC
This sequence comes from uncultured Bifidobacterium sp., assembly GCA_964443585.1. GTDB lineage: Bacteria > Pseudomonadota > Gammaproteobacteria > Burkholderiales > Burkholderiaceae_D > Pernthalerella. The sequence continues at coordinate 3,404 of CAYUDI010000185.1, read as the reverse complement.
ATAGACAAAGTCGGCTTAGGCGTTGACTCTGCATTAGTTGGGAAACGCGTGTGGTTATTTAATGGCCA
>CAYUDI010000185.1:2765-3326 GCA_964443585.1 uncultured Bifidobacterium sp. | reverse complement strand
AGACCCTTTGGTACCGCCGCCGAATTCATCACCTTACCAGCGGCACAGACCGTAGCTTTAGCTAAGGACATCTCGTTTGAAATTGGAGCGTCTATTGGTATACCTCTGATGACCGCCATGCATGCTGTTCAATCATGCGGATCATTGATAGGCAAAACCGTGCTGGTACCGGGTGCCGCGGGAAGCGTAGGCTTTTATGTCACCCAACTCGCGCGCATGGCAGGCGCACGTGTAATTGCCATCGTCAGCAATGAACAAAAAGCGCAACTGGCAAAAGACATAGGTGCGACCGACATCATCAACTACAAAACTGAATCAGTCACCGACAGGGTTCACGCCTTAACGAATAGTCACGGCGCCGATGTCATTATTGACTTGGATGCAGCCACTCATGCGCCGCTCTATGGCAGTCTGCTGTCGTTTGATGGTAAAGCCGTTGTGTACGGCTCTAATCAGCCTCAAGTGGCCATGCCGTTTGGCCCCATGATTATGGGTTTTATCAGCGTCTATTATTTCATCGTCTACAAACTGCCCGCGCATGCAATGCAAGAAGTACTGGCA
>CAYUDI010000185.1:0-2755 GCA_964443585.1 uncultured Bifidobacterium sp. | reverse complement strand
CTGCACCCGGTTTCAAACATCCAGCGACGAGTATCTATGCACTGGCCGACATCGCTAAAGCACATGAGCAAGTAGAACGCGGAGCCAATGCGAAGGTATTGATCAAGCTATAGACCATGGCCATTGATCATTTTGGTAAGGTCGCAGCTAGTTATGCCGAACACAGGCCTAGCTACCCTGCGGACTTGTTTCAATGGCTAGCTGATATATGCACTACGCACGAGAACGCGTGGGATTGTGGCGCTGGAAATGGCCAGGCATCGATTGCATTAGCTAATCATTTTACAAATGTGTATGCAACCGACTTGAGTGATTCTCAGATCGCTAATGCCAGAACTCATCCGCGCGTTGACTACCGAATAGCCCCGGCAGAAGCCAGTGGACTACCCTCCTCCTGCGCTGATCTTGTTACGATTGCTCAAGCCTTGCATTGGTTTGATCTGGAAAAATTTTATAGTGAGGTCAGACGCGTACTCAAACCCAACGGACTCATAGTCGCCTGGACTTACGGCATGATAGTGATAACGAATGATGAAGCGAATGAGTGCTTACAGCATTTTTATCATCATGTAATTGGCCCGCATTGGCCATCCGAGCGGCATCATGTAGAGACTGGCTATCGTGAACTTCATTTTCCATTCGAGCGTATCAATACGCCAAACGTGAGTATGCAGGTTGAGTGGAATGCGAACCAATTAATGGGATATCTTCGCAGCTGGTCAGCAACAGCTCGCTATCACGAAGCTACCGGTATCGATCCAGTCGATGAATTAAGTCATCAGCTAGTCGATACTCTCACTTCGCCGGGCGAACTGATCGAAGTACACTGGCCTTTATCGATCCTGGCAGGCCGATAAAAAAGATAATCACACTTACCGAACTATAATTGTTCATCACAGTTTAGATACACCACACGCATGCGATCACTAAAGACTCTGCTTTTGATACTCATTAGTTTGTGCTCTGTGCATCTGCATGCTGAGCCACTACGTTTTGTTTGCAGAGGATGGGCGCCACTCTATCTCAGTAGCTGGACACCAGAAAACCCTATACCTACTGATTTCGACATGATGAATCTCGAAGCCGATGAGGCCACCGGTATGGTGCGCGTTGACCTTGCTATGGTGGGCAGGCTCTTATTTACAGGATCAATCAGTGACTATGCAATCAAGGCGGCCATTCCATACAAACGCATGATGGTGGATGACTTCATTGAAATCATCGATTTTTATTACAACCGACCCAGCGGTGAGATCCTCATTACCGCCATGGAGAAAAAAACCCGCAAAGGACATCCTTTGTTTAAAGGGAAATGTGGCCGTCTTAAGCCCATGAATTTTGAGCCTATACCGCCAAGCCCAATTCAAATTCGGTAGCTGAAGGTCGAAAAAAGCAGGACTACCCCATCGACACGTTAGGCAGATCTAAACACTGACAGTGAATTAATAAAACATGCAGCAACGCTGCGTATGCAGCCATCTAATAAAAAAGTCGTAACTAAATTTGCTGATAGCTTATTCCTGGGCGACAAGATCAAAAAACGAGCGCCTAAATAAGCAACATTAACTAAAGATCGCAATTTCGATTGTCGCGCCCATTACAATATAAAATAATTTTTTCTTCATGGGAAATGTCAGATAAAAAATAATAAAAATATATGAACTTTTTTTAAGCAAATGCAACTACTCATACTCAACTATTGAGTGAAAGCATAGCCATGAAACCCGCATCAGGACCTAACATAGATATTAATCGTAGTCTTACCGTTAATTTTCCTACTGTTACCCCGCTGTTTCCAATTGCCGCAGGTCCTCGACTTTTCAATCAACCTAGAAATTTCGATGCGGATGCCAGCATTGTTTCTAATCAAACCCCACAAGATCTGAATTTGGAGAAGTACAAGAAAGAAGCGAGACTAGGCTGTAGTCATGCCCAATTTCATTTGGGATTGAAATACGAATTAGGTGAAGGTGTTAACTAAGATCTCTCTGAAGCGTTTCAGTGGTATGAGAAAGCAGCTTTCTCTGAAAATCTACAAGCACAGTACAAATTAGCATCCGCGTATGAGTCAGGAACAGGTGTTAATCAAGATCTCGCTGAAGCGTTTAAGTGGTATGCAAAAGTCGCCAGTTCTGGAAATTCACAAGCGCAGTATAAATTAGGAGTATTTTTGGCGCAGGGACTTACGGGTGATAAAGACCCCTATGCAGCATTCTGTTGGACTGAAAAAGCAGCGAATCAAGGTCATGCGGCCGCCCAAACAAATTTAGGAGTGATGTACGAACTGGGACAAGGCGTCAAAGAAGATTTTCGTCAGGCCGTTATGTGGACCGAAAAAGCAGCTAGACAAGGACATGCTTCGGCTGCGTGTAATCTGGCATGGCATTACACGAATGACGTTGTTCTCGAAAAAGATTTATCGAAAGCGGCTATTTGGTTCCACATGTCAGGCCAAAAAGATCATAAGAAGGCACAAAATAGGTTGGTAACCATTCATAAACACGGCATTGGAATAAACAAATCGTTGACGTGGGCGACCTATTGGTTGCTGAGATATAGCTTATCCGATGATCGAAGAAAATTAACAATCTCTTTGAAAGATTCGTTGGATTTGCTGGCAGTAATACCCAATGCAATTATTGCTTTTAATGATTTTAAGGACGTCAGCACCATAGAATTTATTGATTGCCCTGACGATGCGAAAGACAAAGTGTACCCGGTGTTAATCGAGATGATTCAATCAAAGGCCACTTTC
>CAYUDI010000184.1:0-5251 GCA_964443585.1 uncultured Bifidobacterium sp. | reverse complement strand
CAAAAAACTCGTATAAATTTCAGAGAATTTTGTAAATACTTCTGGAGGTATAGATTTAAATTTATCAGGATTTTTCTTAAGTGCTTCCATGCGCATGTTCAATACATCGATATTATTTTTTTGTGTTGGTCCTAATTTAACAGAGGGATAGGCTTGGAAAGTATAAAAATCTGCCAGTTCTGATGCCAAGGATGCCGAGGCTTCCGGAGTTTTCAAACATTTTTCTAGAACCTCGTACATACGCGCCGGATCGCTTAAAGATTCGTTGAGTGCGTCACTAGTTAAGTTAGCTATAGATTGTTCGGCATTAGATTCATTGTCTTGCGGGATTAGTCGCGATCCGTCAAGTGCGGCGGACAATAAATGTTTTTTTACATCATCTGTTTTAATACCTTCGAAATATCCTAATCCTTTAATGTGTGTAATAAGTTTTTTCGCATCGTCATTGTTCTCAAAAGTAGACCCACGTAAAACACTCAGTAAGCTGCGTTTAGCAGCAGCGTTCATCAACGGTCTAAGAAGAAAATTCATCACTCGTTGGCCAAACGTGGGATTTTCATTTTTTACGTAGAGCAGCTTTGCCTGACCAGCGAATACCTCAGGCAGGTCAGGTTCCACTAACAGATGCTTGTGTGTTGGAGTTATGGCAGTTGGTCGCAATGTAATCACCTATTCAGTGTAAGATTTTTCATAGAAATACACGGCGCACCCAACGTAGTTCTAGCCCCAGATGCGATCGAGTAAGTAAGGTTTATAGTAGCCCTCATTTAAAGGCGCTAGCACATAGGCGCGCGCAAATTAAAGCCAGCATTTCTCTTTATCTTCTTTCATTTTTTCTAGGTTTTGGTTGAGTGTTTTGATAGTTTCAGCAGTAGGCCAAGGTTGATCTTGATTATCTGCATGGTATAAAAACTCATCTGCCAAAATCTCTAAAGTGGCGCGCATGGATGCATCTTCACCATAAGGATCCAGAGTTTTTGCGAGTTCATCCAGCCCTTTTTTGAAAATCGTTGCAAGCGCTTTTGTAGTGGTTCCCGAAGGATATGGATTTGTTGGTTGAAAAAACGACAAAAAATAGTCAACGCTGGTAGGGCGTTGATGGAGCATTGATAAGCGATCAATAAGATTTGAGCCACTTAAAACTAAATCTTTTGCTATAAGTCTTTTCGATAAATCTTCATGAATCTCAGAGAATTTTGTAAACACTTCATCAGGAATTTTTTTTGAACTTTCAGGCTTGCTCTTAAGTGAGGCCATTGTTTTTTTCAATGCGTTAATCTTAGCTATCTGTGGCTCACTTAATTGAATAGAGGGATTGGCTTGAAAAGTATGAAATTCATCCAATCCTTTTGCGGTTCCCCCTACATACTCTTGTAGTGTTGCGTACATATAGCCGGGATTATTTAAATGTTCCTTGAGTGCAGCACCGGTTAACTCAGCTAAGGATTTTTCGGCGTTGTTAGTGGTATTTGACACAGAAGCTAGTCGCGATCCGTGAAGTGCGGCATCCACCAAAAAATCTTTCACTGTAAATTCATCTACCCCTTCGAAAAATCCTAAACCTTTGATGTGAGCAGTGAGTTTTTTTGCCTCATGGCTTTCTTTAAAGGCGGGGTCGCGCAGAACATTGAGTAAGCTTTTTTTGGCGGCGACGATCATCAGCGGTTTAAGAATGAAATTTTTTAGCCGTTGGCCAAACGTGGGGTTGTCTTTTTTTATGTAGAGTAGCTTTGCCTGGCCTTTAAATAAATCAGGCAGGCTCGGTTCGGCTAACAGATAGGTACGTGGTGTAGTTGGAACTGCGGTATTTGGTCGCAATGTAATCTCCTATCTCCAGAGTCGGCCGAACAGAGAAGGTTTTCCATAACCTCCTTTCCCTGAAACGACCGTATATCCTCGGTCTGGTTGGCTTGCGATTTCTGCTTTGCGTTTTTGGGCGGTTGCGCGTGGCATGGGTGTTGATTTTATGTTTTTAAACGCTGCCGAATTTTCTTCTCGCTGTCCAACCCGGCGATGTAGTTCAAGTCGTATCAGTGCACGAAAAGGTGTGCTCAACGTATAAAGCAGATTATTTAATTTACTCTGTAATGATTTTGATACAGGTTTATTTTCGCTTGACAGAACGACATACTCAGAGCGACTCAACGTAATGGCTGAACGATAAGCCTCAGTATTAATCGAATTGTTTTGGGTCGAGTGAATTGTCATTTGTTAGCTTAATTTTTTGGCGGCAGGTGACCAAGCTGCGTATGCAGGAATTTTTATGTGATCTTCCAGAGTATTCACAAGCATCCAAAGATAAATTTCCTTGCAGAAAAATATCGTGGTGTTTTAGATTCGAAAAATTAAAAAAAAACCGATTTTACAAATAGTGAACGATGAGTAACGCTAAGCGTGCTTTTGTTCCGGGCGGTCGAAAACTTGGGTATAGGTAGGATAGAAAGAGCAGTACATCACGATGGTCAGGATGACCGAGAGGGGCATTAACAGCATGACCGTGACTGCGGTCTTGCCAAGCAGCAAGCTTAGGAGGGCACTGATAACAGCGGGAAGGGCAACACCTATGATGATCCAGCCCAGTGCATAGGCTAGAAAGGCTTTACCGCAGCGGCGTACGGCAAAAAAACTATAAAAAATGGCTTTAAACAAACTCATACGCTGCCACATAGCCAGCGGTGCGGCGTGCCAAAAGGCCATAGCAAACGGTATATAAATCAATGCAGAGAAAAGCATTGCCAGCGGCAAGTTCGACATTTCCAGATTTTTATCATCAGGCCTTATTTGTCCCGACATCAATTTCCAGAAGCTGCCACCATCGATGATTGTGGATGCCGCAACACATACGATGGCCACCAATAAATACAATACGCCGAGTCGTAGTAGGGTACCGAATGCAGGAGACTGTACTGCGGTTAGTAGTACCTTGGGACGCACTTTAATGCCTGCTTCTATATCAACGCAGGCTTGCATGAAGGCCATGGAAAAAACAGGCACCAGCAGCACAGGTAATAGCTGTCCCAGCAAAGGTATGAGCGATAGCGAAAACATTAGCAACATGTACAACAAAAAAAGCATGGAGAGTTCAGCAGGTTGTTGCCGAAACAGGGCAAAGCCTTTGCGTATCCATTCGATACCTTGGCTGGCTTGAATTCGTTCCATGATTAGTTGAGTGCCTCGGTAGGATGGGCTATGCGGTGGCGCAGTAGTCGTTCAAAGTGAGTGGGATCGTGTGGCGTCAGCATTTCTGCTTCGCGCGGCAAATAAAAATCATATAAACGCGATAGCCAAAATCGCAGTGCCGCAGCGCGCAGCATGACGGGCCACGCTGCTCGTTCATCCATTGTAAATGGTCTAACTGTGGCGTAGGCGTCCAGCAGCGCACGTACACGCTGATTATCTGTTGCACCTGTTGTGAGATCTATGCACCAGTCGTTCACAGTAACAGCCACATCAAAGAGCCATTTATCACAGCCAGCAAAATAAAAATCAAAAAATCCAGTGAGCTGCTCACCATCAAACATGACGTTGTTGCGAAACAGATCGGCATGTATCGGACCGTTAGGCAACTGGGTGTAGCTTACTGTGGCGGCAAAATTTTCTTGAATAAGCATTTCATCGCGCAAGAGCATTTGATTGTCGGCAGATAAAAATGGCAGCACAGCGGGTGTTGTATCGCGCCACCACTCAAGCCCACGCAGATTAGGCTGATACAGCGGGAAATCTTGTGCAGCTAAGTGCATCTTGGCCAGCATAGCGCCGACTTCCTTGCAATGCGTCGTTGAGGGCGCCGGTACCCAATCACCTTGGAGACGAGTAACGATAGAGGCGGGCTTGCCGTGGAGCCGACTAATGATTTCACCCTGATTATTTGGTAGCGGCGCGGGTACGCGCACATTGCGCTGTGCGAGGTGACGCATCAGATTGAGATAAAAAGGTAGTTGCTCGAAACTGAGTTTTTCGAAAATCGTCAACACGAACTCGCCGCGCTCAGTACTCAAAAAGAAGTTGCTGTTTTCGATGCCGGATGAAATACCCTCGAGCGACCTGACATTTCCGATCGCGAACTGTGCTGCCCAGGGAGTGATGTCTTCCAGGCTGACCGGAGTGAAAACTGCCATAACTAGTGTTGAGTAAAGGCTGCACTTGGGCAGCGTGAGAATTAGCGGGGTGGTGTAGGTGGTGCTTCGAATGGAACATCGCGTGAGCGACCGGGACGAAACTGGAAAATCTCCCATTGGGCAGCACGCGTACCACTTTGTGATGCAGGAATTTGTTCCGTAGGTGTTATGTAATAGGTGTTATTACCCCGGCGTATGCGAACGGATGTGATGGCATTTTGTTCGCGCCGTTGCGTAATTTCGGTAGTACCGTCGGTGACTGCGATGGCAACGGCAGGATCGTCCGGTAGCGGCTCAAGGCGGGCTTCGTCAACGGTCGCCGCTGTTACGGCAGTGGCCAAGGCGAGTGTAGCTGCACCGAAGAGCAGGCGCAGGTGCGTACAGCCGTAGATTTGCTTAATCATGAAGAAACTCCCGTCAGCGCAACTAGCGCCTTTCCTAGCCGCATTTTAACAAAGGCCATGCATTCGCAGCTCGCGATGCTTCAAAGGAAGGACTGATGAGGATGCTCAGTCTCAGCAGGAACGATGTCACGCGATTCATAAAAGGTAAAAATGGCCTCAACTATCTCTTTGGGATCGTCTATCACTTGTACGAGTTCCAGGTCCTGTGCATCGACCATCCCGCTGCTAACCATGGTGTCTCTGAACCACTTCAGCAGACCTTGCCAGAAAGGAGTGCCTACCAATATCACAGGAATATGCCTGGTTTTGCCAGTTTGTATCAAGACCAGTACTTCAGAGAGTTCATCGAGCGTGCCAAAGCCGCCTGGTAGAACCACGTATGCATCGGCATATTTCACAAAAGCGACTTTGCGAGCAAAAAAATGCCTAAACGACAGGGATATGTTTTGCCAGCTATTGCTGCTTTGTTCGTGTGGAAGTTCGATGTTGAGACCGATGGACGGTGAGCTGCCCTCGTAGGCGCCCTTATTGGCCGCTTCCATGATGCCGGGCCCTCCACCGGAAATCACAGAAAACCCCTCGTCTGAGAGGCGACGAGCGATATCAACGGCTATTTCATAGTAGGGATCTTCGGGCCGTATACGTGCCGAACCAAACATGGAGACAGCGGGCCGGATCTCGGAGAGACGTTCGGCGGCATCGATAAACTCTGCCATAATCGTGAACATT
>CAYUDI010000183.1:455-5264 GCA_964443585.1 uncultured Bifidobacterium sp. | reverse complement strand
AGCGTCGTCGTGAAACTGAAAATCGTCTGCAAGACACACGTGAAAACCTGCAGCGGGTAGACGATATCCTGCGCGAATTAAATGCCAACCTCGAAAAACTGCAAAATCAAGCTGAGGTAGCACAAAAATTTCATGTGCTTCAAGGTGAGCAAGAAGAAAAACAAAAACTGCTTTGGCTGTTGAGAAAAAATGAGGCTCAGCAGGAGCAAGCAAAATTTGCGCGCGATGTAGAGAAGGCGCAAACCGAACTCGAAGGTCAGACTGCGAAATTACGTCATATAGAAACTGAACTCGAGCATATGCGGCAAGCGCACTATGCAGCGGGCGATCGCATGCATCAGGCTCAGGGCGCGTTATATCAGACCAACTCAGAAATCGGCAGTCTGGAAGCCCAGATCAAATTTGTCATCGAATCGCGTTCGCGCTTGCAAACGCAATTAAATTCGCTCTCGGCTCAACGCGAACAATGGCAACGTCAAGGTACGCAATTTCAGGAAGAGTTAGCGCAATCTGAAATTGAATTGGAAGTTCATGTAACTAATGTCGCCGAGGCTCATCAGGCGATGCATCAAAAAGAGTCTGAAATGCCCGCTCTGGAAGATGCCTGGCGTGCTGCGCAATTGGCCACCACCGAATCGCGTTCGCGCATTATGCAGGTTCAGCAGCGCATAGAGCTCGAGTCCGCTCATCAGCGAAATGCCTCCGGCATACTCTCGGGTCTGACACTGCGCCGCGAGCGATTGATGCAAGAAAAAAGTGGATTGTCTGAGCCCGATACCAGTCAGTTGGATGCGCTAAAAGCGCACGTGCAAGAAAAGCAGGATTTGCTCGAGCAAACCAATAACGATTTGCAGGCAGCACGTAGTCGACAACCAGAACTGGAAAAAGAGCGTCGTGACGCTCAGGAGCAGGCGACATCACACAATGCACATCACGCACAGCTTGAATCCAGGTTGTCTACGCTGAAGCAGTTACAAGACAAATTACAAACCGAAGGTAAGGTTGCGCCCTGGTTGCAAAAGCATGAGCTTGGTAAGTTGCCGCGTCTGTGGCAAAAACTCAATATCGAATCAGGCTGGGAAACAGCGCTGGAATCCGTGCTGCGAGAGCGTACAGGTGCTTTGGAAGTTTCGAATTTAGATTGGGCCAAGGCTTTTTTTACTGATTCGCCACCTGCAAAATTGTCACTTTTTTCTTTGTCTGGAACGGCGCAGAGCACTGATGCAGCGCCTGCCGGCCTCACCCCGTTGATAACTTTGCTGCAAATGGACGATCCCGGGTTGCGCGCACTCATGCAAGATTGGTTGCATGGTGTGTACGTCGCGCAAGATGCAAGCACCGCATTGGCCGATCGAACAAAACTTCCTGCTGGTACGTGCTTTGTTACGCGTCAGGGACATGTTGTTAGCAAACTTTCTGTGCGATTTTACGCAGCAGACTCTGAGCAAGACGGCATGTTGGCACGTCAACAGGAAATCGATAATCTGGTGCGTCAGGTGCGTGCCCAGCAGTTGCTGGCAGATGAATCACGACAGCACTCAGTGCAGGCTGATGCGGCGTTCACGCAAGGTACGCTGCGATTGGAAGAGCTCACGCGTGATGTGGCTACGTTAACGGATGCTTTGCATGCATTGCAAATGGAGCTGTTACGACGTAATGAAATACTGGAGCGCTTTAGCCAGCGTAGCACTCAGATTGCAACTGATTTATCGGAGATATCTACTCAGGAAGCAGAACAAAAACAAATCATGCAAGAAGCAGAAAATGCACTTGAACAGCTCGATGTTGAGTTAAGTGAAGTGCAGGAAAAGCATGAAGACGGGCAAACCATTTACCTGGAACACGAAGCCAGACTAAACCAGGCACGCGAAACCTTGCGTGAGTTAGGTTTGGCGGCTCAGCAGGCAGAGTTCTCTCTCCGGTCGCATGAGAACCGCATAGAAGAACTAAAACGCAGTATCGGCACAGCACAAGAACAATCAGCACAACTGTATGCCAGTATGGAACAGGGCACACTGGAACTTGAGTCTCTCGATGATCAGGCGGCTCAGGCAGGATTGCAATCGCTACTGGAGCGTCGTAGTGAACAAGAAGCGGTACTAAGCAATGCGCGCCATGAACTTGATCAACTGACTCAACGACTGCGTGGTCAGGATGAATCCAAGTTGGCAGCCGATCGTGAGTTGCAACCTATGCGTGATCGTATTGTTGAATTACAACTCAAAGAGCAAGCCGTACGATTAAGCCAGGAGCAATTTGCTCAGCAACTGGCCGAGGCGCAGGTCGATGAGGTGGCCCTGTCTGAAAAGCTAACGCCGGATATGCGTCCATCGTACTTGCAAGGTGAAGTAACGCGTTTATCTAGCCAAATTAATTCGCTCGGCCCAGTCAATATGGCGGCGTTGGACGAGCTGGCTCAGGCCTCTGAGCGTAAAAATTTCCTGGATGCGCAAAATGCAGATCTTATTGAAGCTATTACTACGCTGGAAGATGCTATCCACAAAATTGATATAGAAACCCGCGACCTTTTACAGGATACGTTCGACAAGGTTAATCATCACTTTGGCCAGTTATTTCCTGAATTGTTTGGAGGGGGTAATGCCAAGCTGGTGATGACAGGCGAACAAATTCTGGATTCCGGATTGCAAGTCATGGCGCAGCCACCAGGCAAGAAAAACGCGACCATACATTTGTTATCAGGTGGCGAAAAAGCGTTGACAGCAACGGCTTTGGTTTTCTCGATTTTCCAGTTGAACCCAGCACCGTTCTGTTTGCTTGATGAGGTGGATGCGCCTTTAGATGACGCAAATACAGTGCGTTTTTGCACCATGGTTAAACGTATGGCTGAACAAACTCAATTTTTATTTATCTCGCACAACAAACTTGCGATGGAGATGGCGAACCAGTTAATAGGCGTGACTATGCAAGAGCAGGGCGTATCGCGTATTGTTGCCGTTGATATGGAGTCGGCGGCTAATTTAGCCTCCGACGTCCAGGCGGCTTGATTTTTAGTTCACATTTGGTCTGCGATTAGTTAGCTTATTGCGTTCCCCGGGAACTAATTTGCCCGTGTGTTTAGTCCCACAACTGAGCCGATCGTGCCATTGCGGCACGCTTCTGATAGTAGGCTTCGTTTTCTTCTGCCTCTCGCGCTCGGGCGTGTTCTACGGAAGCACAGATAAGGTAATGTTCTTCCGCTCGCTTCAACCACCAATGACGCATTTTGCGTAACAGTGGTTTCAAAGTGAGCATGGTCAGAGTGTGTAGCTTGATCTCAGTGGTCTCGCGCACGGTATGGCCTCCTGTTGGGCTCGTTAACTGTTGATTATCATAATGACAATAAATTTTTGTGATCTTGATATCTGTCAATAATGAGTTAGAGCAAGAACATGGCTGTAGCGGCAGAACGATGATGCTTAAGATTTTTTAGCCTGGGCATCTTTTACAATGTGGACAGTGCGTAGTTTTCGTGGGCGCACTCAGGGTGCCGTGTTTTTTTCTATTGCAGTCGGAGAACATTCAATGACAGAGTTGCAGACCAGCCTGATAGCCATAGGTGGAGCCATCGTGGTGGGCGTTGTGTCATACAACAAGTGGCAAGAATGGCGCGCAAAAAAATCGGTGGAGAAGGCATTTTCTCCTCTGGAAGAAGATGCGCTCATGGGCGTCAGGCCATTGCGGGGGGGTGAACGGCATGAGCCTGTGCTTAACCCTGATGAGATTACTGATCTTCACGAACATGATCACAGCCATGATCATGAAGCTGCCGATATAGGTGAAGCCTTTATCGAAAGCGCGGCCAAACCGTTTCCTCTAGATACCTTCATAGACTGCATTATTCCGGTGGTACTCGGCTCGCCTTTGCGAGGAGAAAAGATCTCCAGCGCGTTTCATCAGCTGCGTCTGGTGGGAAACAAGCATGTCGAGGTCATAGGTGAAACCGACACTGGCGACTGGGAGAAAGTTGCGGTAGGTGGGGTTTATCGCAACTTGCAAGTGGGGGTACAACTAGCCAACCGTCATGGTCCGCTATCGGAACTTGACTATTCCGAGTTGGTGACCGGTTTGGGTTTGTTATCCGACGAATTGGATGCGACACCCGAGCTACCCGATATGCCGGAAATCATGAGTTTGGCAAAACGACTGTTCCAATTAATCCATGAATTTGATGTGCAACTATCAATTAATGTTCGCACTAAAGGCGCACCATGGTTGTTGTCGACTTTGCGACCAGCATTGCAGCGTCAGGGTCTTGAGCTGCGACCTGATGGGCGATTCATCATGCCCGATGGCGACGGGGGTATTTTGTATGCGCTACTCATGAATGCCAATCCGACTGACGATACCAGCAGTCAGGTGACGTTGCTGTTGCCGGTAGCGACCGTTGCTCCTGAGCGCGAAGCTTTCAAATCCATGAGTGCCTTTGCTAAATCACTGGCAACCCGTCTCGCAGGTGTTGTGGTGGATGATGCGGGTGAGCCGCTTTCGGATACGGCACTAGACGCCATAGCGCAGCAGATAGATTCATTCTATGGAGCCATGGAGCAAACAGGTATCGCACCAGGCTCTGTCCGGGCACAACGCTTATTTGCCTGATGGGTCAGAATGACTTATTCGGCAGTTCGGTCAATCAGCCGCACGCCTCCGATGTAATAGCTCGTGCTGAATGGTTGCGCAATGAGCTTAATCGTCACTCACATGCATATTACGTGCTGGATAATCCCTCAATTCCCGATACGGAATATGATCAGCTGTTCCGAGAGCTTCAAGAAATCGAAGTAAACCATCCCGAACTTATTTTTTCTGACT
>CAYUDI010000183.1:0-445 GCA_964443585.1 uncultured Bifidobacterium sp. | reverse complement strand
GTGAGCCATTGCCCGAGTTTCATCAGGTCCGGCATGAAGTTCCCATGCTGTCAATTAACAATGGATTTTCTGAAGAAGATATTCAAAATTTTGATCGACGGGTTCGTGAAGGACTGGGTAGTGATCATGACATACGCTATGCCTGTGAACTGAAGTTTGATGGGCTTGCGATTAATTTGCGCTACGAAAATGGGCTGTTGGTACAGGCCTCTACACGCGGAGATGGGTTCACTGGTGAAGATGTCACGATCAACATTCGTACAATACGATCCATACCTCTGAAACTGCAAACAACGACTCCCCCCTCATTAATTGAAGTGCGTGGCGAAGTTCTGATGTTTAAATCTGATTTTGCCAAACTCAATCAGCGTCAACGCTCCGCCAACCAAAAAGAATTTGCCAATCCTCGCAATGCCGCTGCCGGTAGTTTGCGTCAATTAGATTC
>CAYUDI010000182.1:0-5316 GCA_964443585.1 uncultured Bifidobacterium sp. | reverse complement strand
CAGGCCTCGAAGGCACCCGGTGGGATCAGCTTGATTTTTTTGACAAGAAACATGGTGATGGTTAAAACCGTATCAATCAATGAGCGATCAGGTTCGCCGCTTCTACTAAGGACTGGACTATACCATCCGTGTCTATGGTGTGGACAGGCTGGCCATGGTTGTACCCATAGGGGACGGTAAGTACACGACATCCCGCAGCTCTTGCTGCCTGAGAGTCGTTAGACGAATCGCCTATGGCAACGACTTGGATTGGTTGCAGGGAAAAATCACTGCAAACAGTAAGCATGGGAAGTGGATGAGGTTTTTTTTGCAATAGTGAATCCCCACCGTAAACCACATCAAAAAACTCGAGCAGCGCTTTTTTTTCTAAGAGCGGACGCGCAAATGCTATGGGCTTGTTGGTGACACAGGCCAGCCGTAGTCCGTTTTCCTTCATTAAAATGAGGCCTTCGCGAACACCTTCGTAGGTTAGGCTGTGGTCGCCATTAATTTGCAGGTAATGATGTTGGTATCGCTGTAAGGAATGGTCGAACCGGCGTTCCACTTCGCTTTCATCAAAATCGACAGCTAGCACTCTACGCATAAGGTTCTCTGAGCCCTTACCTACAAAGTCAGTAATGGTTTCAAGTGCTAGGGGCGCTAAATTTAATTCATCGCGCATACGGTTGATGGCCACCTGAAAGTCAGGTGCTGTGTGAACCATGGTTCCATCCAGATCAATGATGGCGGCGCGAATATATTGCATAGCATCCTTTGCTGTAGTGTTCATAAGCTGGCTAACTGGCCACGCATGGCATCAATGACCGATTTGTAGTCGGACTTACCAAAAATGGCCGACCCCGCAACGAAGGTGTCTGCGCCTGCGTTGGCAACAGCGGCGATGTTTTCGACCTTAATTCCACCATCAACCTCGAGCATGATGTCGCGCCCGCTGGCGTCTATTAGCCGGCGCACAAGGGTGATTTTTTTTAGCGCTTCCCCTATAAACGACTGACCACCGAATCCTGGGTTGACCGACATGATCAGGATCAGATCGATTTTATCCATCACGTGCTCTAAGTAATGCAGAGGTGTAGCTGGATTAAATACGAGTCCGGGCTTACAGCCATGGTCACGTATCAGTGACAGGGTACGGTCTATGTGATCTGAGGCTTCAGGATGAAAGCTGATGATGTTGGCGCCGGCCTTAGCAAAGTCTGGGATGATCCGATCAACTGGTTTGACCATCAGATGGACGTCGATAGGCACATCGACATGCGGTCGTATCGCTTCACATACGAGCGGCCCGATTGTCAGATTGGGAACATAATGATTATCCATCACATCAAAATGGATTATGTCCGCACCTGCGGCAACGACATTGCGTACTTCCTCACCCAATCGGGCAAAGTCGGCAGATAAGATGCTCGGTGCTATACGGTATTTGGACATAGTACGATTCCCTGGTAACAAGCAGTAAATTCTAACCTGTAGGCAATGATCAGCTTGCCAGATGGTCTGAATTCGTGTGCAATCTATGGCTGGCTGGAGTGAACTTGCTCCGAAATCATACTTTACAGGAACGACGACTCAGCATGGCGGCTTACCAGATGACGGTGACGGTTCGAACTCAATATCTCGAAGATCAATCAGATCCCGACAACTCACACTACGTTTTTGCCTATGCAATTACCATTAAAAATAGCGGCGATGTTGCAGCGCAGCTCATTTCCAGACATTGGGTAATTACTGATGCAAACAATCACGTGCAAGAAGTTAAGGGTTTAGGCGTAGTTGGTCATCAGCCATTGTTACAGCCGGGTGAGCATTTCGAATATACCAGCGGCGCAACTATAGCAACACCTCAGGGAAGTATGCGGGGCGCGTATTTTTGTGTGGCCCAAGACGGGCAACAATTCGAGGCGCTCATTCCTGAATTTGTCCTTTCATTGCCCAGAACATTACATTAACAAGGTGGTTACCACGTAGATTGGCTAGTCATCATCGTCTCTGCCTGAAAACATGGTCCACCAAACAATAAAAGCAAGCAGGCCAAATGCCAGGCCAGCCTCAAGAAATAACAACCACATAGTAAGGTGTCCTGTCTGATCTATCGTTTTAGTTTGGCGCCCGCGCTGTTAGTTACTTTATTGTTGCTGTCAGCTTGCGTGACACCACCGCCCCAAAAACCATCGGCGCCACGGCCGGCTGCTACCCCTGCAACCGCACCATCTCTCGTTAAATCGTCTGATTATCTCCGCAGAGCCAGCTTTTCTGATTTGCCCGGCTGGACGGAGGATGATTTACGCTTAACGTGGCCTGCATTATTAGCTACTTGCCAAGCATTAGGTAAGCGAGCTGAGTGGCAAGAAGTTTGCCGTTTGACCTCGGAAGTAAATGCGTCGGATGAATCCATGGTGCGACGTTTTTACGAAACTCAATTTGTTCCTTACCAGGTTCGTAATCTTGATGGCACTACTCAGGGTACAGCAACCGGCTATTACGAACCTCTGCTACGCGGGGCCCGCTCACGAATAGGCCCTTATCAAACAGCGCTCTACCGTGTTCCGGACGATTTGCTGACGATAGATTTAAGCACTCTTTACCCCGAGCTTAAAAATATGCGCTTGCGAGGAAGATTAGCAGGAGGCAAGGTACTACCGTATTCCAGCCGAGCAGAGCTCATGACCAAAGATCTGTTGGCTGGTAAAGAGCTTGTTTGGGTAGATAACCCCATAGATGCTTTTTTCTTGCAGGTGCAGGGCTCAGGTAGGGTTGTGATCGAACCTGGCGGTGAAATTATCCGATTAGCCTATGCGGATCAAAATGGTCATCCCTATCGTTCAATTGGCCGATATTTAGTTGATCGTGGCGAGCTCAGCCTTGAGCAAGCGTCAATGCAGGGCATTAAAGCTTGGTATCTTGCCAACCCGACGCGTAGAGACGAGCTGCTAAATGCCAATCCCAGCTTTGTTTTCTTCAAAGAAGAGAAAATCCTGGATTCTTCCAAAGGGCCAAAGGGTTCTCTTGGGGTTCCGCTAACGCCGCAACGCTCGATTGCGATAGACCCGCAGTTTGTACCCCTCGGATCTCCGGTTTTTTTGTCGACAACTCACCCGAATACGGAGTTACCGCTGCGGCGCTTAGTGCTCGCGCAGGATACAGGCGGCGCGATACGCAATCCTGTAAGGGCAGATTTTTTTTGGGGCTTTGGTGATCAAGCCGGCGAATTAGCAGGCCGCATGAAACAATCTTTGTTTATGTGGGTCTTATTGCCCCACTCGTTGGCGCTGATGCAAAATTGAAGCTCTGCTATTTCTATAATTGAGCACGTGTACGCCTGAGTCGACTTTGTAACTAGCCCAAACCGATAGAGCCGCATCCAAAGTGGCATTGTGCAATTCGAACCACTCCGGCAAAAGGTGAGCTCCTAAATGTATAGCTAGATTGTGATCACCTCGCATGACCGAAGAGTGAGCTTGATGGAGAGCTCCAAGCACGCGCGCATGCTGCTCAAGGTGACAGCGACATGCAGGGAACTCATGCCTCTCCATCAGTAACTGCTCTTCAGCAAATGATCTTTCAGCAGCAATAATGACTTGTTCGTAAGCAGAACAAACATCTTCATCAGAGCAGTTGTTGAGTTCAAGCGTTAAACGACGCAATGAGTCGTGCAGTTCATCAATCTTGCATATTTCAGGGGACATGGCAGTATTTTTTTCAAAGAATTCAGTGTAATCAAAGTAGCGCTATAGTTACCCCCTCGGCCTAATGATCTATCTCAAACTAGTTTGATCGAGGTATTAGTAATTTAATGTTGAGGTAGTACTGATTAAAAGACGATGCACTTCTCGACCAGCAGGTCGAAGCTAACTCCTAGCTTCAAATGTATTCGCGTTGCACAACTACGCTGGCTCGCCATAAAATTCACAATAAATCAGCAATGCAACATAAATACGGAGCAATACATGAATTATGAAAATATTCTTATCGAAACGCATAGCAAAGTTGGGTTAATTAAGCTCAACCGACCTACGGCTCTCAACGCCCTAAATGATCAACTAATGAATGAATTAGTTGAGGCCTTACAAAATTTCGATAGCGACGAAAAAATAGCTTGCATTATTTTGACTGGAAATGAAAAAGCGTTTGCAGCGGGGGCGGACATAGCGGCCATGGCTGGCTACACCTACATGGATGTATTTAAAGGCGAATACATCACGCGCAACTGGGAACAGATACGACGCGTACGCAAGCCCATCATTGCAGCAGTTGCGGGATACGCTTTGGGCGGTGGATGCGAATTGGCAATGATGTGTGATTTCATTATTGCCGCCGACAATGCTCGGTTCGGTCAGCCCGAAATCAAGTTGGGCACCATTCCCGGCGCAGGAGGCACACAGCGATTACCGAGGGCTGTTTCTAAATCCAAAGCTATGGACATGTGCCTTACCGCCAGAATGATGAATGCTGCAGAGGCTGAGCATGCAGGTCTGGTATCTCGAGTTGTTCCAGCTGATAGGCTGATGGACGAATCCATGGAGGCGGCTACGCTAATAGCTTCTATGTCACTACCCTCAATAATGATGATCAAAGAAGCGGTAAACCGAGCTTTTGAATCGTCGCTTACCGACGGAATACAGTTTGAAAGGCGTTTATTCCACAGCACCTTTGCCACTGAAGACCAAAAAGAAGGGATGCAAGCATTCTTGGAGAAGCGCAAGCCCAATTTTCGCGATATCTGAGTGGTTTTAAGAAAATAACGATTTCAAAAAGCTACTTGTTGGATAGTCGCCCTATTAAAGGCTAACCGTGATTGTTAGTTAGTCTAGACAGATGAGGCTTGACAAGGCTAAAAGGAGCCCGCATAATAGCTGGCTGTTCTTCGCTGACACAACAATCAGCTTATAACAGGTTCAAAGTGAATCCTTTCTCAAGTTTTAAAGATGTTTGTAGTATTGCTAAGTAAGTTAGGTAAACAGAAAAGCAAACGACATCACTTGACGAAGATCTCGAAAGAACGCATAATTCCGCTTCTGTGCTGTTGCAAACAAAACGATTTGCAAACAGCAATGGCGAAAGCCAAAAAAGATTTAAGTTCTTTAAAAATTAACAGTCGATAAGTGTGGGCGCTTGATGGCGTGCGGCGATGAAGCTTAGGCAACATCGCAATACTTTAAAATTAAGTGCTCACAAAGAAATATAGGCAAGTTCGAAAGAATTTGTCCTGTCAGTATTTTGAGTGAGCGACGGTTCTTAGGAACCTGCCAGAAATGGCACAACAGAGATTAAACTGAAGAGTTTGATCCTGGCTCAGATTGAACGCTGGCGGCATGC
>CAYUDI010000181.1:0-5356 GCA_964443585.1 uncultured Bifidobacterium sp. | reverse complement strand
GTTATAGGTTTATTTGGTGTAGCGGCAACCTTCTCTGCACAAACTCTCTCACGGGCAAAAGAATTTGGCATGCTGCGCCACCTAGGTATTACACGCAAACAAATACTGATATTACTAGCAAGTGAGGGCAGCTTGCTTGCTGGCTTGGCTATCGTTGTGGGCTTTGTGCTGGGTTGGTGTATCAGTTTAATTTTAGTATTCATCGTCAACCCGCAATCATTTCACTGGACTATGGAATTACATGTGCCCTACGCATTGCTCAGCAGTGTCGCTGCTTTGCTGCTTTTTTCTGCTGCTCTGACTGCTTTGCTTTCAGGACGGCTTGCCGTTTCAGGAAGTGCTGTGCGCGCTGTAAGGGAAGACTGGTGAATAACTTGCGATGGCTAATCTGTGTCATGGTGTGGCTGGCCATGGGCAGTGCGCTGGCTGCACCACCCGCGTTTAGCAAAGTCGTCGCTGGACAATCATTACGTTTTCCGCGTGACTTTGGTGCGCACCCCGATTTTCGTACAGAGTGGTGGTACGCCACAGGCTGGCTACAAACACCGGATGGCAAACCAGTAGGCTTTCAAGTTACCTTCTTTCGTTCAGCCACTGAGCACGATACAAAAAACACTAGCCGCTTCGCGCCCAGGCAATTAATCATTGCGCATGCCGCACTATCAGATACGGCTATCGGCAAACTTCAGCATGATCAAAAAATTTCGCGTGCGGGTTTTGGACGTGCCTTCACCAATGAAGCAACGACCAACATCAAACTCGACAACTGGACTCTGAAGCGCACTAGCGATGGCCAATATCAGGTCGCTCTGCCGGCACGTGACTTCACGTTGACATTAACATTGCAGCCCACTCAAGCGCCCATGCCTCAGGGTGAGCAGGGATATTCACGTAAAGGTCCTTTACCAGAGCAAGCCAGTTATTATTACAGCGAACCACAACTCGCCGTTACAGGCACGATTACCCGCAAAGGTAAGTCGGTTAAGGTCACTGGTACTGCCTGGCTAGATCATGAATGGTCTAGCACTGTGCTCGATACACGCGCCGTTGGTTGGGATTGGGTAGGTCTGAATCTGTATGATGGCGGTGCACTGATGGCTTTCCAGATACGTGGGGCTAATGGCCAACCCTTATGGCAACACGCAACGCTGCGTGATGCCTCTGGTCGTACAGTGTCATTTGACTCTTCCAAAGTGCGCTTTGTGCCTTTGAAGCACTGGCGCTCACCACGCACCGGCGCTAACTACCCCACCTCTGTACAGATAGATACTGGTGATATGCGTTGGGAAATTGTGCCCTTGCAAAATGATCAGGAACTCGACTCGCGCCAGTCCACAGGATCTGTGTATTGGGAAGGCGCAGTCAACGTACTACGTAATGGCCAGCCGGCGGGGCGCGGCTATCTTGAAATGACTGGCTATCTGAAAGCCCTAAAGTTATGAAACCATTGAGTGAACGTCCCACATCCAGTAGTGGATTAAAAACGCTGTCTGGGTTACTGCCGTTTATGGCGCCGTATAAAAAACGGATTGCGGTTGCAGGGGTGGCACTTGTTATCGCCGCCTGCTCCACGCTAGCGATACCGTACGGTTTTCGCCAATTAATTGATTTAGGGTTTGCCACGAAAGGTATAGAACAAGCCTCCGAAGTTAATCTAACCTTCATCGTGTTGTTTGGCATAGCCAGCGTGCTTGCCCTTGCCACCGCTGCACGTTTTTATATGGTGTCCTGGCTAGGTGAGCGCGTAACCGCCGACATACGCAGTGCCGTGTATGCCCACGTATTACGCCAAAGTCCGGAATTTTTTGAAGTCACGCAAACCGGCGAAGTCTTGTCGCGCCTGACCACCGACACAACGCTGATACAAACAGTGGTTGGCACCAGCATCTCTATGGCATTGCGTAATGTGCTTTTGTTGATGGGTGGATTGCTGATGATGTTTTTCACCAGCGTTAAATTATCTGCCATCATCATCGTCATGCTGTTGGCCGTAATACTGCCTATCGTTACCATAGGACGGCGCGTGCGCAAGCTTTCACGCGCGTCGCAAGACCGCATTGCTGATGCATCGGGTTTAGCTGGCGAACGACTCAATGCCATTAATGTCGTCCAGGCCTTTGCACATGAAGATCACGAAGCACGACAGTTTGGTGGCGCCGTTGAACGCGCATTTGCCGCGGCCATAGACAGAATTCGAGCGCGCTCCATACTGACTGTGACTGCTATCTTGCTCGTCTTTGGCGCTATCGTCTTTGTGCTGTGGCTAGGGGCGCACGCGGTTATGGAAGGTCGCATGAGTGCCGGCGAACTTGGACAATTCGTTTTGTATGCCGCGATTGTTGCTGGTGCGATTGGGGCACTTTCTGAAACTCTGGGCGACGCACAACGCGCAGCCGGTGCCAGCGAACGCTTACTTGAATTACTCGCTGAGCGCTCACCCATAGTCTCGCCCGAGCATCCCACGCCTTTAGTTAAACGCGCGGCCAACGGCGCTAGCCTGCAACTCGATCAGTTGAATTTTCACTATCCTTCACGGCCAGATACTGCGGCGCTGAGTGATTTATCGATGAATGCTGAGCCGGGCGAAACAATAGCGATTGTTGGTCCATCGGGCGCTGGCAAAACAACGTTATTCCAGCTGCTCTTGCGTTTTTATGATCCGCAATCAGGACATATTTTTTTAGATGGCGTAGATATTCGTAATCTTGATTTACAAGCGTTGCGTAATGCCATAGGTATCGTGCCTCAGGACACGGTAGTGTTCTCTGCGAATGCTTTAGAAAACATACGCTATGGCCGACCTGAGGCTAGCGATGATGAAGTCATAGCAGCAGCGCGCTTAGCGGCAGCGCATGAATTCATCGAACGTTTACCTGAAGGCTATCAATCATTTTTAGGTGAACGTGGGGTGCGTCTTTCGGGAGGTCAGCGTCAACGCATCGCAATTGCTCGCGCCTTACTTAAAAATCCACCGCTATTACTACTCGATGAAGCCACCAGTGCATTGGATGCCGAATCTGAGCGTCTTGTACAGCACGCACTCGAAGCCGCCATGGTGGGACGCACCACTCTAGTCATTGCGCACAGACTCGCCACGGTACAGCGCGCCAGCAAAATTGTTGTGATGGATCAGGGCCGTATCGTGGAAACAGGCACGCATGCTTCATTGGTTGCTGCCAATGGTCTGTATGCCAGCTTAGCTGCTCTTCAGTTTTCTCCCACGATGCAAGCCCCGGCCTGAGAACGTCTGCAGCTAACAAGGGCGGACTAGAGGTTAAAATACTCTCCTTATCCGGAGTCACGTAAATGCGCCAATACCTCGATTTCATGCGCCATGTCTATGAGCATGGCACCATCAAAACTGATCGCACCGGCACCGGTACGCGCTCGGTATTTGGTTATCAGATGCGATTTGATTTGAAAGAAGGCTTCCCTTTGGTAACAACCAAGAAGCTGCACTTGAAATCTATCGTTCATGAACTGATCTGGTTTCTGGCTGGCTCCACCAATATCAGCTATCTGAAAGAAAATGGCGTATCGATCTGGGATGAGTGGGCTGACGCGAATGGTGATCTCGGGCCAGTGTATGGCTCACAGTGGCGCTCGTGGCCTACACCCGACGGTGGTCACATTGATCAAATCAAGCAATTAGTTGATCAAATAAAAAATAATCCTGATTCGCGCCGATTGATCGTATCAGCCTGGAATGTGGCTGATATACCGCGCATGAAGCTGCCACCTTGTCATGCCTTCTTTCAGTTTTATGTGGCCGACGGCAAACTGTCGTGCCAGCTGTATCAACGCAGTGCCGATATTTTTTTGGGTGTGCCATTCAATATTGCCTCATATGCCCTGCTCACGCACATGATGGCTGAGCAAACCGGATTAGAAGCCGGTGAATTTATCTGGACAGGTGGCGATTGCCATATTTACTCGAATCATTTCGAGCAGGTGCAAGAACAACTCTCACGCACGACCTTTCCTCTGCCCAAGCTGGTGCTGAAGCGTAAGCCTTCCTCGGTGTTTGAGTATCGCTATGACGATATAGAAATCGTCGGCTATGAAAGCCACGCGGCCATCAAAGCACCGGTGGCGGTCTGATGTCTGCACAACTTAGCTTAATCGTCGCCACCGAACGTCATAACGGCATAGGTATACGTAACACCTTGCCTTGGCGTTTGCCAGAAGATCTGGCGTTTTTCAAACGTACCACTACCGGTCACACCATACTCATGGGCCGCAAGACCTTTGAATCCATAGGCCGACCACTTCCCAACCGACGCAACATCGTTATCTCCCGCAATCCAGACTGGCAGCACGCTGGCGTTGAAACAGCATCTTCACTGGCCCAGGCGGTTGAGCTGGCTGGCGCAGGTGAGGCCTACATCATAGGTGGTGCCCAAATCTACGTAGAAGCACTGCCGCTGGCTGCTAAGCTCATCGTTACCGAAATCGACGCTGATTACGAGTGCGATGCTTTTTTCCCCGCTATCGAACCTGGTGTCTGGAATGAGGTCTCACGCGAGTCGTACCACTCAGAGACACTGGGGATTGATTATGCTTTTGTTATCTATCTACGTCGCTAAAGGCACTTGGGCAAAACTAACTCAGGGTGCGATATCGTACGACGTCAGTTAGTACGGCAATTTTCCCCCAACTCGCGCTCATATCTGCGAAAATCCCGCTTTCGTTTTTTCAGGTTGATATTCATCACCTGCATCAGGAGTGACAATGAAATTCCGCTTTCCCATCGTCATCATTGATGAAGATTTCCGTTCTGAGAACACCTCAGGCTTAGGCATACGTGCGCTAGCCGATGCGATTGAGAAAGAAGGCATGGAGGTCGTCGGCGTCACAAGCTTTGGTGATTTGTCGCAGTTCGCCCAGCAGCAATCGCGTGCCTCAGCCTTCATACTCTCGATTGATGATGAAGAATTTGGTGGTGGCTCTGCCATAGAAACCGAAGATGCCTTAAAAGCTCTACGAGCGTTTGTCGAAGAAATTCGCTACAAAAATGCCGACATCCCTTTGTATCTGTATGGCGAAACGCGTACCTCACGACACATACCCAACGATATTCTGCGTGAGCTGCATGGCTTCATTCATATGTTTGAAGACACACCTGAATTCGTAGCGCGCCATATTATTCGAGAAGCCAAATCCTACCTTGATGGTTTGTCGCCTCCGTTTTTTCGCGCGCTAGTACATTACGCGCAAGATGGTTCTTATTCATGGCACTGCCCTGGACACTCCGGTGGCGTGGCATTTTTGAAGTCTCCGATCGGCCAGATGTTCCACCAATTTTTTGGTGAAAACATGCTGCGTGCCGATGTGTGTAATGCAGTGGGAGAGCTTG
>CAYUDI010000180.1:4591-5408 GCA_964443585.1 uncultured Bifidobacterium sp. | reverse complement strand
CAATTAACGGCTTGGTATACAACCGCGGTCAACGAGACGACTACGATGCGTGGTCAGCACTAGGTAATCGTGGCTGGAGTTATGCCGAGGTTTTACCTTACTTTAAACGCAGTGAGCAGTATGCTTCAGGGGATACGTCGTATCGTGGTCGCGATGGATTACTGCCTATTACTGACATAGACTGGCACCATCCCATTAGCGATGCGTTTATCGCAGGCGCACAAGGCATAGGCATACCGCGTAACCATGACTACAACGGAGCATCACAAGCAGGTGTAGGTTTTTTTCAACGCACAATTAGCCAAGGCTGGCGCATGAGTACGTCGCGCACGTTTCTCAAACCTGTGCGTTCACGCAGTCATTTAGATGTACGTACGCATGCTCGTGCAACACGCATAGTGATAGCTGATGGTCGTGCAACAGGCGTTCAGTACGTACGAGGTGATTCATCTCATAATCTGCACGAAATACGCGCCCGTCGGGAAGTCATTATCTGTGCTGGAGCTATCAACACACCAAGGTTATTGCAGCTATCAGGGCTAGGTGATGCTGAATTTTTGCAGTCTAAGGGTATACGCGTCCATCGTCATCTGCCAGGTGTCGGGCAAAATCTTTCTGATCATTTTTCTATACGACTGGTGGCGCGCGCAAAGAATACTCGCACCATGAATGAAATGTCGCGCGGGCTAGGTTTGGTTGGACAAGTTGCACGCTGGTTAATAGGCAAGCCCAGCATACTGGCGCTGAGCCCGTCGTTAATACATTTTTTCTGGAAATCCAACGACGATCTAAACCGGCCTGATTTGCAGGGAGTGTT
>CAYUDI010000180.1:0-4581 GCA_964443585.1 uncultured Bifidobacterium sp. | reverse complement strand
CGCGAAGGTTATGTCGGCATGCTTGATACCTATCCTGGTATGACCTGCGGAGTATGGCAGCACAGGCCAGAGAGTCGGGGCTATG
The DNA here is from genome assembly GCA_964443585.1 of uncultured Bifidobacterium sp. Taxonomy (GTDB): domain Bacteria; phylum Pseudomonadota; class Gammaproteobacteria; order Burkholderiales; family Burkholderiaceae_D; genus Pernthalerella. Next base: position 4,496 of record CAYUDI010000180.1, on the reverse strand, counting down.
TGCACGTGCGCAGTGCAGATCCGTTTGAGGATCCATTGATACAGCCTAATTATTTGAGTCACGAGCGTGATCAACAGACCTTGATACGCGGTGTGCGTCTGGCAAGGCGTTTATTGCAAACACCTGAGTTGGCACCTTATGTCGAGTCAGAGTCTATGCCCGGCAGTGACAAAACCAGCGATCAAGAATTGTTAAGTTTTATACGTCAGTACGGCGTGTCTTCTTACCACTTGAATGGTACGGCGCGTATGGGTAGGGCAGACGACAGTATGTCGGTAGTTGATGATGAGTTGCGTGTGCATGGCATACACAATTTACGTATCGCCGATTCATCGGTCATGCCCACGATACCTTCGGCAAATATTTGTGCGGCAACGATGATGATTGCTGAAAAAGCAGCCGATCGTATACTGGGACTTGCACCGTTATCGCCAGTGAATGCGTAATGCATAATTTTTGAAAAATAAAAAATAATAATTATGAAAAATAAAATATTCGACTATGTCATCGTCGGTGGCGGTGCAGCAGGTTGTGTTGTGGCGCACCGGCTGTGTGAGGACGGTCGCTACAGCGTTTGCTTAATTGAAGCGGGGCCGTCTGATCTGCATCCGTTTATTCATATACCGGCAGGCTTTATTCATGTAGGCCATGATCCGCGCTACACCTGGGATTTTTCAACTGAGCCATCCGAAGGTTCTGCGGGTCGACGTGTGACAACCCGCATGGGTCGAACATTAGGTGGTTCCAGCTCAATTAATGGATTTAATTACACGCGTGGCCAGCCAGAGGATTTTGATCAGTGGGCTGCAATGGGAAATCCTGGCTGGAGTTATAAAGACATACTGCCATATTTCAAACGTAGCGAGCGCTGTTTAGGCAATGGTGATCCCATTGCACGCGGGCGTGATGGACTGTTACCGATTTCTGATTGCGATTGGCGTCATCCTCTATGTGATGCATTTATTAGTGCCGCCGGAGAGTATGGCTTGCCTATGCATGTGGACTACAACCGCGGCGATCAAACCGGTGCGGGTTATTACCAGCGCTGGATACATAAAGGATTGCGCGTAAGCGCGGCTAAAGCTTTTCTCACACCAGCAAAAGCGACGGGTCGCTTGACCATCAAAACAAATGCGCAAGTCAATCAGATACTGTTTGAAGGTAAGCGTGCAGTGGGTGTTAGCTATCAACATGAGCGTGGCGGGGCTACGCAAACCATACATGCACAGCGTGAAGTGATATTGGCTGCGGGTGCGGCCAATACTCCCAAGCTGTTACAACTCTCGGGTGTTGGTCCGGTTGATCAGTTACAAAAATTTGGCATACCTATAGTGCATGCATCAGAGCAGGTTGGAGAAAATTTTCAGGATCACTATATGATTCGCTCCATCTTGCGAGTGAAAGGTGTTACGACGATTAATCACACTGCACGCGGGTTATGTTTAGTTGGTGAAATCGCCAAATGGTTACTAGGTAAACCGAGTGTCTTAACCATTAGCCCATCGGTTGCGTACGCCTTTACCAAGTCGCGTCCTGAACTTGCCTTGAATGATTTGCAGTTTCACTTTTCACCGGGAAGCTATGCCTCGGGTGTGGCGGGTCAGTTGGATGATTTTCCTGGTATGACGCTGGGCTTTTATCAATTGCGTCCTACAAGTAAAGGCCGGGTTAGTTTGCGATCGCGCGATCCTTTTGATTTGCCGCTGGTTCAGCCTAATTATTTACAGAGTGCAGAAGATCAGCAGGTGGCTATCGATGGTTTGCGATTGTCTCGCCACTTGCTGCATAGCGCGCCTTTGTTGCCGTATATAGAGCGCGATGAATTTCCTCCGCCTAGCGCCCAGAGCGATGCTGAATTACTCGATTGTGCGCGCCAGCGAGGAACTACTGGCTGGCACTTTATAGGTACCTGCAGTATGGGTAAGGTCGTGGACGCGCAATTGCGCGTTCAGGGTATGGAGGCTTTGCGGATAGTTGATGCATCGGTGATGCCGACTATGCCATCGGGGAATACCGGTGCACCTACCATGATGGTTGCAGAAAAAGCAGCCGACCTGATACTGGGCAGACCGCCTTTAGCAGTGTAGATCGGTACTCAGCGCCCGCAGGTTTTATGGCAGACTCTGTGATGATTCACTCATCATCAGTACGCTGCTTCTCCATTACATGAAATTCTCTGAACTTAGTCTAGATACATTGCTCCAGACCGAGCCCAGTACCTTGTATGAACAGGCGCTGCGTTTGCGTCATGGGGATGGTGTGGCGACGGATTGGCACACTGCCCGTCGCATGTTTGGTTTTCTTGCGCTTGCTGCTCACTCAGCCTCTCGCTATCAATTGGGTGTCATGAATCTGCGTGGTGAAGCGGGTATTAAAAATCCGGTATGCGCTTTAATGTGGTTTAGGTTGGCGCACGGACCTGATGAGCCACGAGCGGCTTCACAAATTACTATGTTGAGTGAAGAATTAACGGCTATCGATACGCGTCGTGCGCTGAGAATGATGGCGCAAGCAGACAAATCAGTTGAGTTGTTTATGTCAGCACGCCGGAGTGAATCAACTGAGTCCACGGAAGCGATGGCTTTGTTAGGTGCTCAGATACTCTCGGGTGTAGGTGTGGAGCAGGATGAGGCGTTTGCAGTGCAATGGTTGCAGCGTGCTGTAACGCGCCATCATGCCTATGCGCAGCTGACTCTGGGTATGGCCTATGCAAAAGGTCGTGGTGTACGAAAAAATATATCTACAGCTTTGCAGTTGCTTGAGCTCTCATCACGGCAAGGTCTACCAGAGGCCCACTATCAATGGGCACAATTACTTGAACAGCACCCTAAGCTGATTCAGTCGGTCGGTCAGGTGAAACGGTTGTATGAATCCGCAGCGGGTCAAGGCCATGCGTTGGCTCAGCTCAGGTTAGGTTATTTGCTGGGTGGAGACTGGATACCATCAACGCAGAATATAGCTTTAAAAGAGGCTACGAAATTACCTAAAAAAACAGCCTTTAAACGAAACAAGGATCCTAATCTCGCTGATGCACTCACTTTCTTTATGATGGCTGCAGAGCAGGGATTAGCAGATGCACAATTTGAAGTCGGCCAGATGTATGCCCAAGGATTGGGAACTCTGCAAATCTTTGAAGAAGCGTTGCATTGGTACGCTTTATCAGCGCGGCAAGGACATGCCAAAGCCCAGTTTAATCTGGCATTTCTGTATGCCCATGGTCAGGGTGTGGAGCAAAACTATATTAAGGCTTACGAGTGGTATCGAATTAGCCACTTGTGTTCCTATCCGTTAGCAAAAAAAGCGATGGAATTGACTGCAAAAAAAATATCGGTCGGAGAAATTGAGATGGCGGATTGGCGCGCAGACAGTTTCGTTTATAACCTGCCAACACGCGAAGGATAGCCACTTTTTCTGAGGAGACATATGATGCGAAGCTATGTAATGAGTTTGATAATGGTCATGTTTTGTTGGCCAGCCCATGCGGGCTTGAATGTATTGCTAGAAACGCGCGAAGGTATTCTTTACGTCGATAAAGACAGCGCTGAAAAACAAGGAAGCATATTGCGTGTCATGAGCACACACGATTTCCACCGCCTTCAAAAGCTCCATGGGCAAGAGTACCTGAGTGCAAAAGCCTGGTATGAAGTCGATTGTACGGAAAAGAAAATTCGTCAAGTGAGTTTGGAAATTTTCCCCGAAAACATGGCCATGGGTGGTGCATTGCATAAAGATACAGAAATCCAGCCATGGGCCACACCGGAGTCGGGGACACGAAATGGAATAATCTGGAAAGGCATTTGCACATAAACCTGATTAAAATCAAATTAGGCCAGAGTTTGTTCTTTATTCAAGCGATCAATCCTGTGGCTACTGTGGTCTGCTAGTTATGTATGTGTGATTCATCGATAGTCGCCCGTATGTGCGTTATTCAAACAAAAATAAACTCAATAAAATTCGTGAACTACCCTGCCGATGAAACTATCAATAGTACATACGCTCTGAACGCAGGTCCGCGAGCGTTTGGCCATGCCAATCAGCAAGCAGCCTGTGGACCCATCACTAGTAACTGAAAAGAGGAAAATCATGAGAACCTGCCTAGTCCTTATGGCGTTTGTGTCGCTAGCGGCCTGCAGCCATTTACCCGCAACTTCAACAACACAGTCTGGCGCGGTCCAGCATCCAGATGTCTTTCACTCCTACATCGATTGATGTTTTAACCTAAGCGCCACGCCACCAGACGACGCGCTACGCGATCGTCTGGTCGGGCATCGAAAACTCAGTTAATAGAATTTACAGAAAGTAAAAGTTCTTCATGTAAAATCTGAACGGTCGTGCTTAAAGAAGACCGAACGGAGACCGCATGGACTTGAACTACGCGCCAGATGACCTGGCCTTTCGCGACACGATACGCTCGTGGATAGAAGCGAAGCTTCCCAAAGACCTGCAACACAAGGTCTTGAATCACAAACGCTTAAAGCGCGACGACTATGCGCGCT
>CAYUDI010000179.1:0-5452 GCA_964443585.1 uncultured Bifidobacterium sp. | reverse complement strand
CTAGATGCCAGTTATACCAGTCACCTGATACCGTCAATGAACGCTCTAACAGCTGCGTATTGGTAATGCTGGCATCAACCTCACCCAACAGCAGACTAGGTGACAAGGTCCATACAAAACGACCGGGCAATGTAAACATCGGTGGTTCACCTACACTGCTAACGCCAGTAAAACGTGCCGATCCGGACCACACGGTGCCTTGCGCGTCACTGAGAGTAAAGCGACCTTTTGTTTGATGCTCCACAACCGGAGCCAGCCAGGTGGCTGGAAAGCTAACTAACAAACTCAACACTACAGCAACCATCGCTGCCAAGCCCCAAAGCAGGGCGCGTTTCATTGAGCTTGTTTTAATGTGACGTGCGCATCGACTCTGTCTATACGGTCGCGCGCAGTTACTGTGATGTCCTCAACGATTAATTGAGATGTGGTTTGCCATTGGTGCAAAAGTTCAGTGAATGAAGCAAACGAGATATCGATGAATCGCGCCTTCACATGGTTATCTGCAATCTCCAGATTATCGGCTTGTAATCCTTTGTCGTTCAGATTACTTTCTAATTGTTGTCGGGAGACTGTTGATAGCGAGGCTTTAGTACGTACGGGCAGCTTACTAATTTCTGTCATCAAATAACGCATGTGCGATAAATTGTCTTGCATCACCACTAATTGACGCTGCCAGTAAGCCCGGCCATGTAGCGCAGGATTAATGAGTACTAACCATCCCAACAAACCAGTAATCAACACCGCCATCATCGCTAGCAACAGCTTTTCACGTTGATTGCGTGCTCCCCATGCTGAGGCCAATGAATTAGCTATCGTCATCGGATACTCCGTATTTTCCATAAGGTCGCACTGCTGTCGGCACCCAATTCCAAACCTCGCTCAGTCAGCACCTTACGAACCGTATCCAACGCTACTTGCAGTTCTGGCTTGAGATGTAGCTCTAAGGCAGCATTGCGGTATTCAATCGATGCAATAGCACGCGCACTGATATTTGCACCTTGCTGTAATGATGGCCAGGCCTCACCTAACATGGCCGACAATACTAAAAAATCGTCGGCCGACGCCTCACCTGCAGCGCGACGCAAGGCCATACGTTTTTTTTTCATATCGGCCAATGCAATCGCCGGATCTATCAGTTTTGCATTTCCTGCATCATGAAAAACAACGCTGTATACGCGTTGCATCTCTTGCTGTAATCGTTGACCCTCGCGATGAAGTCGCCACCAATCCCAATTTAATGCGGCGACATTGACCACCCCTGTTGCAATGGCAAATACTGCCGCTGCGCGCCAGCGCCGAGCATCAAATACCCAAGTCTTGCTTCGCACAAAATCAGACAGTAAATTAATGTCGCATGCGTCGATATGGTCTATCCAATCTGTCCAACGGGCTATGCGTAAATTAGTGCCCCCTGCAATTACTACTCCAGTTGGAGTTGGAGTTGGAGTTGGAGTTGCGGTAGCACTCGAAAGTAGCTGGTGATAACACTCAAATTCTTCTTCAGGTAATGCTAATTCTACTGGTCTGCCGGTGGCCAACGTGGATAACAAATACAGCACCTCCGACGCCGAGACTGCATCGGATTTTTTTTCACCCAATGGGAATCCTGTACCTTCTCCCTCAGAAAATCGCACGACTAATTCACGCGACTCTGTCTTTTCGTAGGTAAAGTCGATTAGGGCTGCCGTCACCGAATTACCAAACAATGGCAAGCACAGCTGAAAAGGTTTGGCAGAAAGTCTATGTGCTCCCAGACTGAGCAAATGATTGCTCCATTGTCGCAACCAGGCATGATCAATGATGCAGACGGTTCGATCACCTTGGCGATCAGTTCCTATCACCATGTGGCAATCCGCTGTATCCCCAAGAATAGATTCTTCCACCAATGCCGGCAATGCTGTTTTTAAGCGCGACGCTGATAACGGAGGTGGGGTAATATTCAACACGGTAACGTCGCTGGCAGATAGCAGCATCACGACCTGATGAACTTGCGTCACTAGTGATGACAATGCCTCAAGGCGCGCATAACCCTCACGATGCAAACGGCCATTCATGACTATGGCAAATGGTATTGATAGCGTTCGAAACTCGCTGGTTGCAGCATCTGCTCGCGCTGGCAAACGAAGATACAAAATAGCTTTTGATAAATAACTCATGGCGATTACACTTCACGCATCCATAAAAGATATGTCGCCGTACCGCTACGCTCAACTAAGCCTTGCACCTGCAACGAGGCATGTTGAATAGTGATGTAGCCGTTAACGAGAAAAAAATGCGTAGTTACTGAAATCAAGGAGGGATCAATCGAGGGTAAATTAGGTAGCAATGAAACCACCTCAGTCACATTTCGAAAACTCTTACTACGTCGCTGTGCCACTAACATACTGGCGTCGGCTCGCGAGATTTGGGGTATGCGTGCCGCCACCACATCAATACCTGCAGTATTAATATTGACTGGCGTAGCACGCGGAAGAAAAATAATATAGTCACGCAAAGCCGCTATCACTGCCGGCGTATATCCGGGCACAGATAATAAATCATCGATGTGTATAAATCGTATAGGCCGCGGTGAGCCAGTTTGAGCTGAGTCATGCAACTGTGTGAGTGCAACCTTCTGAGCCGTCACCCGTGCAAGACCAGGGTCTTGTTGAACCGCATTTAGTAACTTTTCAAATGCTGTTACCTCAATTGTATTAACGACACCATGACTTGCCAGCGCAGTTAAATTGAAGCGTGCCTGAGCATCTTGTATAACACCCGATAACATAGCACTAGCCACATCCGAACCAGTCGAATTGGAAGCACCGTAGGTATCTAGGCGTGTGTCTGCCAGAGGAACCGCCCAAGGCTCGGATAAATCGTCAACACTGGAAAATTTTCTATCCTCCTGCAAAATTAATCGCGCCCAATCCAATGCCCCGCGCACTATCCATTGTTTTTGCAATTGCAAACGCTGGTTTTCAATAGCCCTTACCTGCACCTGCTGATGCCAGAACAAACTAGTGACTATGGCAATAGCAAGGCTAGTGAGTAATAAGGCCGTGATAATGGCAACACCTTGTTGCGTTTGATGTGAGACTTGCCTCATGTCGCGCCTAACAAAAATATTTTCGTCAGCGGGCTCGTTCTATCTGAAAGCTGTAATGACATTTCTACGCCACGCCAAATTAACTGTGTTGATGTGGTTCCCGTCTGCGTATTCGCCAAAGCGCCATGTGAAACCATGGCTTGCGTGCCAGCATTCCATGCTCTCCAACCTCGCCCATCACTGGCCCACACTCGAAACGACACGGAAGTAACTCCACTAAGTAAGTTCACTGCGGTCTGCCCACCAGTGTAGGCACGCTGCCACCCTGCATTTAGTTGGGTTAAATCGCGCGTGGGCGGTGATGTTTCTCGTGACAGCACGCCCTGATTCAAACGCCAGGCAACAATTTGTAAAACAGTAGGTTGTGCTTCTGTCTGAACTCGGCGCGCCAACGTAAACTGACCATTTTCTATCAGTAGAGGGGGATGTCCATCAAGTAGATCTGCATCGACTGCGTTGGCACAATCAATTTGCCACTGAGCCAAGGTTAGTTGCAAGCTTCGCGCCTGATCTAACTCATGATTCAAACTCTCGCGAGAGCGTGTAATGCTATCTAAGCCACGCCAACCAAGCACTGCAATAAAAGCAAGTAGGCTAATAGCTACTAATAATTCTATGAGTGTCAAACCTTGCTGATAAAAATCATTCGTTATACGCGCAGGTGAACGCCGCGCAGTACATAAGTAGCATTGATCATTACGACGCATTGGGAACTATCTGTGAAAGCGTAATGATCTTGCGAGATGTATCACCTGCATCGAGGACAGAAACTTCCACGCGTCGAAACGATGGGTTGGGTGTGGGATAAATTGTTTCTTCGCAGCGCAGAAATAGTTCAGCCTGAGAACAATCAAAGCTACGCGTACCCAATGCAGGCCATTCTTGTGCCAGTCGTATCTGCGCCAGCCGATTTTCAGCTGACCATGTCGCCATCATCGCGTTACGTAAATCACTACTGTTTTGAGTGAGACTAGAAATTGCGCGCAAGCTGGCGCCAAAGGCTGTTCCTATAATGACTAACGCAACCAGCACCTCAAGCAAGGTAAATCCCGCCATGCTCTCATGCGTAAAGGCATGGCGTAGCCAATACCGCTGCTTGCTGTATCGAGTTTTCGAAACAGGATAGCTACTCATTTCACTTGAAAATTTCCTATACCATCGGCCAACACAGAGGCACTCTGCCCACTTAAAGAAAGCGTCAATACAAACGGTGTAGTAACAGGCTCACGACCAAATAAAATAGTCATCGGTGCTTGTGCGTTCGTTGCAGGAACAAGAACTAAGCTCAAAGGCGAATGCGCAAATTCACGCTCACGCCATGCAGGATCATCTTTTAATAATTCCCATCCCGTGTTCTGCCGTATCAAAAACTTATAGCGATACTCATCAAGTACAAAACGTATTGGGCGATCGCGTACGATGGCTTCATCGCGCGCCATCTGTAATAACAAGGCGATGCGCTTTGCTTCCTGACGCAACCACTCGCGCTCTCCTATGGTGGAATTGAGTGTCACCGCACCTAACAAAATACCGGAGATCACCAGCACGATTAACATCTCGAGCAAAGTAAAACCCGGATAACGCTGTTTATAGCGTAGACCCGGGGTAACTTGCAGGCGCGAGGATTTAATCTGACCAAGAACCAATGTCAGCGTTCATGTCAACTCCGCCAGGCGTACCGTCTGCACCATACGAAAACACATCAACCTCACCGCGCGTACCAGGCATTTGATATTGATATGCCAGACCCCATGGATCCAGCTTTAGACGATCAATATAGCCACCCGTTTTCCAATTCGGTGGAATAGGTGCAACCGTCGGTTTTGTAATCAACGCCTGCAGACCTTGATCAGTGCTTGGGTAACGCTGATTGTCTAGACGATAAAGTTTAAGGGCCTGCACTAAGGTTCCGATATCCTGCTTGGCAGCAATCACACGCGCATCATCTGTACGGCCCATCAACCGCGGAACAACCAGCGCAGCTAACACGCCCATGATAACTACGACGACCATCAGCTCTACGAGAGTAAAGCCCCGGCGCAGATGTAAAAATTTTTGTTGCAAAGAATTTAAGCGGATAGTCATTGGTGATCAGTCAATCATAGAGTACGAAAGAAGTTATGACTGTGATCGTATGGAAAAGTGCCCTTAAGAACCAAATGAATAGAGAGAAAAAAACTATCTGTTCTCATTATCTAGCGTAGGCACATGTGTGCTACGAGTTTAATCAAACAATGAGCGTTCTGTTTTATTAAGCTTAAATCAAATCGAAAAAATATCAAATTAGGCCGTAGCAATCTTTTCTAATTACGTGGTTTCAAGTACGAAGTGCAACGCGGTTTAAAGAATCATGAAACACCTGAT
>CAYUDI010000178.1:1304-5461 GCA_964443585.1 uncultured Bifidobacterium sp. | reverse complement strand
CGCCGTCTCTGCGTTAAAGGTATGAGTGGCAATGTCAGTCAAATACGCTTCCGAATAATTAAGTGATACATGATGATGCAGGATGAAACTAAATTTGAAAAACGATACAGATATCGACGAGCTAGTAAAACGATGTCAACCCTATCCATTCACGCAGGTATGTCTGGGATTAATTGCATTTTAAGTTGAATGATCTGATCTTTCAGTTGCAGCTTACGCTTTTTGAGTCGTTGAAGCTGTAAGGCGTCCACCGAAGGGGATACGCTTAACGATTCAATCGCCGTGTCGAGGTCACGATGCTCGATTTCTAGCTCTACAACTCGGCTCCTGACCAGATCGGGGTCCATCAGGGTTTCTCAGGCTGACTGGGAGCGCCGGTAGCAGGTTCAGCCGTCGGGTTAGCACTTTCGCGTGCTGCGCCTGAAATAGGTATGGACGGGCCATCTAAGGGTCGGACCGCACGGTTCTGACGTTCGGCAATTTTACGCTCGCGATCAGCCGCTCTGTCCTTGCGCAGAAAGGCATTGGCCTCCACTTCTATTTTACGAATGTTATACAACGCGGCACGGCGAATTTCTTTGGCATCAGCTATGCAACGCGACATAAAAAATTTATCCATGCAATCAGCGCGGCTTTGAGCAAATCGTCGCTCGATCTCATCACGAACAACATCTACTTCTGTCAGCGCCATCTTTGCCAATTCAGCAGAGTTAATAGAGCCCGCAGGATAGTGTGCCAGCAGGGACTGCTCCAGCACCTCGGCTCGCACGGGAACAATGGATAATTGCAACAGAATAAAAAAAACTACAGCGCATTGTATAGCTCGGTGGATAGGTTTCATTGGGTTCCTTAGACCATGCCAGTTGATGCAGCGCTAAGTCGTATGCTTTCTTTGTACTCTTTTGATTGCATTTCCATAATTCTCGAAACAGTACGGTGAAACTCATTAGACATCAAACCTTGGGTATACAGTAAATCTGCAGCTACAGCAGCTGACATGATGAGCTTAATACGGTGGTCATACAGCACATCAATCAACCATGTAAAACGTCTGGCCTCTGAAGCCATCTCTGCCGTCATGCGAGGCACATCGGACAAAATCACCGTATGAAAACGATGGGCAATATCAAGGTAATCGTTCTGTGACCTAGGACCACCGCACAGAGTGGCAAAGTCAAACCATATCACGCCACCAGCACGTCGCACACAGGAAATCTCCCGTGATTCTATCGTGATTCTGGGGTCTTCCTCACCCGCTTCGGCAATAGAAACAAAGGCGTGCAATAACGCGCTATCAGCTGCCGGTCCAAGTGGCGTTTTATAGGCATCAACTTGCTCCATTACACGTCTGCGGTAATCAATACCTGCATCGATATTAATAACATCCAATTTGGCTTTTAAAAGCTCTATCGCTGGCAACATACGGTCACGATGTAATCCATCCGGGTACAGCCCATCTGGATGATAATTAGACGTGATGACAAAACATACGCCTCGATCGAACAAAGCCTTCAACAGGTTATACAAAATCATCGCATCAGCAATATCCGAGACATGAAATTCGTCAAAGCAAATAAGGCGGAAGCGTCGCGCTATTTTTGCCGCCACAATCTCAAGCGGATCTTCAACATTTTTTTGTTCATCCAATGCGCGGTGTACATCACGCATGAATTCATGAAAATGAACGCGCGTCTTACGCTTGAGAGGAATGACAGCGTAAAAGCTGTCCATTAAAAATGATTTGCCGCGACCGACACCACCCCACAGATACATACCTCGCGGTAAATCGGGATGAAGAATCATGCGCCTTAGACGGCTGGAACGACGCGATAAATAAGCGGCCCACTCATCATAGGCTTGTTGCAGTCTATCGACTGCCATCAGCTGTGATGGGTCAGAATGATACCCTCGGTCAGCGAGAATTTTTTCGTAGAATTCGCGTACATTCATGGGAAAATTTTCACATTCACAAGGGCGCGATGTCGACCACTATCCGCGATAGGTATACCTACTTCAGCTAGGCTGATGAAAATCAAAAATTAAGTGCTCGCTTATCAACGGCTAATGCAGCTTCTTTGGTAGCTTCTGATAAGGTCGGATGTGCATGGCAGATACGAGCAATATCCTCAGCCGAGGCCCTAAATTCCATAGCCACTACTGCTTCAGAAATAAGTTCAGACGCCATGGGCCCTACGATATGCACACCTAAAATTTCGTCAGTTTTTGCATCAGCCAAAAACTTCACCAAGCCCGAGGTATCACCCAAGGCACGCGCACGGCCATTGGCTAGAAACGGGAAACTGCCTGACTTATATGCAACGCCATCAGCCTTGAGTTGTTGCTCAGTTCTGCCCACCCATGCAATTTCAGGCGAGGTATAAATAACCCACGGAATCGTCACAAAATTCACATGACCATGTTGTGCGCCAACATGGGGCCGCGGACTACATCACCGACGGCCCACACATTAGGCAGGCTTGCGCGGCAATGATCATCAACCACAACAAAACCGCGCTCATCAAGCTGTAAGCCCACTGCCTCAGGTGACAAACCTATGGTGTTGGGAATACGCCCTATCGATACGATGAGCTTGTCAAACAGCGCTTTGTGTTCTTTGCCCTCAGCATCGACATACTCAATACTGATTTCCTTGCCCGATTTGATGGTGCCAATTTTTACACCCATCTCGATTTTAAGACCTTGCTTCAAAAAGAGCTTGTGCGCTTCTTTGGCAACGGTCTCGTCTACCGCGCCCAAAAACACGGGCATGGCCTCAAGTATGGTCACATCCGAACCTAAGCGACGCCACACGCTACCCATTTCCAAACCAATGACGCCGGCACCAATCACGCCTAATCGTTTAGGCACTGCGTCTAAAGCCAATGCACCTGTATTGGAAAGAATCTGTGTTTCATCAAACGGTGCACCAGGCAATTCACGAGGTATGGAACCGGTTGCAATGATGACGTGCTTGGCAACCAGCATGTCAGCCGACGCCCCAGCAACAGCAATTTGGTAGCCCTGTGCATCAGCACTAACAAACGAGCCTCTGCCATGGAAGAAACTGACTTTGTTCTTCTTGAACAAATACAAAATACCGTCATTGTTTTGCTTAACGACGCTGTCTTTACGTCCTAACATTTGAGCGAGATTGAGCTTAACGCCTTTGATCTCAACGCCATGCTCTTCAAGACCATGCGATGCATGCTCAAAATGTTCAGATGATTGCAATAAAGCCTTGGAAGGTATGCAACCAACATTGGTGCAGGTGCCGCCTGGCGCCGGCCCGCCTTGTTCATTTTTCCATTCATCGACACACGCCACCGACATACCTAACTGAGCTGCACGTATAGCCGCGATATAGCCACCGGGGCCACCGCCGATGACAACAACATCAAACGTTTTTGACATGACAGCCCCTTACAGATCGAGTAAGAGACGTGCTGGATCTTCCAGCGCTTCTTTCATCGCCACCAGACCCAACACAGCTTCACGGCCATCGATGATGCGATGGTCATATGACAAAGCGAGATAGTTCATGGGGCGAATTACGATCTGACCATTTTCAACAACCGCGCGATCTTTCGTAGCATGCACACCTAAAATCGCTGACTGCGGAGGATTAATAATCGGGGTAGACAACATCGACCCAAATACGCCGCCATTGGATATAGAGAACGTACCGCCGGTCAGATCATCCAGAGTCAGCTTTCCATCTTTGGCCTTCTGACCAAAATCCCCTATCTTTTTCTCGATTTCTGCAATCGTCATCTGATCCACATTACGCAAAATCGGAACCACCAAACCACGCGGCGAACCCACTGCAATACCGATATCGAAAAAGCCGTGATACACCACATCGTTACCATCGATAGAGGCATTCAACACCGGGTATTTTTTCAAGGCAGCCACAGCGGCTTTAACAAAGAACGACATAAAGCCAAGCTTTACGCCGTGCTCTTTTTCGAATTTGTCTTTGTATTTGTTACGCAAATCCATGATGGGCTGCATATTGACCTCGTTAAAGGTCGTAAGAATCGCATTGGTCGCTTGGGATTCGAGCAAACGCTCGGCAATACGCGCCCGCAGTCGACTCATAGGAACTCGTTGCTCAGGCCTATCACCAAGATCTAACGCTGGCACCGCCACCGAGGGTA
>CAYUDI010000178.1:0-1294 GCA_964443585.1 uncultured Bifidobacterium sp. | reverse complement strand
TGGACGTGCTGCGGGTGCAGACGCAGCCTTGGCTGGCTGGCTCAAGGCATTGATGACATCGCCCTTAGTTACCCGACCATCTTTGCCAGTACCAGAAACAGCATCGGCAGAGAGTTTGTTTTCAGCCAGCATTTTGGCTGCGGCTGGCATAGCAATACTGCTGCTTGCCACAGCAGCCACTACAGGAGCAGCCGCTGCTTTGGGTGCCGCCGCCGCGGGTGCAGCAGCAGGTGCAGCCACTGATGCTGATGCTTCTGTATCGATACGTGCGATTACCTCGCCAGCGACTACCGTACTACCATCGCCGCGAATTATTTCTATGATGACGCCCTGCGCAGGTGCTGGTAATTCCAGTACCACTTTGTCGGTTTCGATATCAATGAGGTTTTCATCACGCGCTACTGCTTCACCCACTTTTTTATGCCACTGCAACAGCGTTGCCTCAGCAACTGACTCCGACAGCTGGGGTACTTGCACTTCCAAAATTGCCATATCACTCTCCGTTTCGGGTTGCTCACGCAGCAAGCCGGCATCCAGCTCGCTGCGGGGTCTTTATTTGGTAAGGATGAAACCTTTAAGCTTGGCGAAAGCCGTATCTATCAATGCTTTCTGCTGGGCATAATGCTTGTCGTAATAGCCGACTGCGGGCGAGGCGCTCGCTGGACGACCTGAATACGCTAGCTTTTGGCCTTCGGCCAGGTTTTCAAAAATATTGTGCTGAATCTGAAACCATGCGCCCTGATTCTGTGGCTCATCTTGCACCCAAACCAGCTCAGCCAAATTAGGGAAAGATTTGAGCTCAGAAGCAAAAGCTTTATGTGGGAAGGGATACAACTGCTCTACCCGAATAATCGCAATGTCAGTCACACCACGGTCTTTACGTGCATTGACTAAATCAAAGTAGACCTTGCCAGAACACGCCAACACGCGTTTTACTTTTTTGTGGTCTATCGTCTCGTCCACTTCACCAATGACGGTGTGGAATGATCCTTTGATCAGCTCAGAAAGCGGTGAGCCCGCGTCCTTATTGCGCAATAGCGATTTAGGAGTGAAGATCACCAGAGGCTTACGGAACAGACGTATCATCTGACGACGCAGCAGATGGAAAATCTGCGCTGCGGTAGTCGGTTGAACTACCTGCATATTGTTATCAGCACTAAGCTGCAAGAAGCGCTCAACTCGCGCTGATGAGTGCTCCGGCCCCTGCCCTTCATAACCATGCGGCAGCATCATCACCAAGCCTGATGCACGACCCCATTTCACTTCGCCTGAACTAATAAATTGATCGATAACC
>CAYUDI010000177.1:0-5495 GCA_964443585.1 uncultured Bifidobacterium sp. | reverse complement strand
TCACAACGATCGGTAACTGTTTCGAGTAATTCGTAAATCGCTTTTAACTTGATCAGATTACGAACATCGGGCTCTTCGCGAAATAATTTAGACATCGCAGCACGCATGACATGATCAGCATCAGATTCCAGCCTATCAATCTCTGCGCAGATAGTTAACATTTCACCCGCATTGTCCATGTTATGAAGCAGCGAGACGCTTGCTAGTACCTTCTCGCAACATGTCTGGCAAAGTTCAGCCAGACGTTTTGCCTCAGGCGTAATCGCCTTGATGTCATAGAGGGAGATCGTCTGCGCCACGTCTTCCATCAAATCAAGAATATCGTCCATGCGGGTGATCAGGTGATGGATATCTTCACGATCGAGTGGTGTTATGAACGTTTTTTGGAGCAGCTCCAGGGCGGCGTGCGTTACTTTGTCTGCCTGCTTTTCTATCGTTTCTATTGCGTGAACTCGGTGTTCCAGATCATCGAAATTCGTCATTAAAGAAACTAATTCTTTGCTACCTTTAACGCACAATTCAGCGTGCTGTATGAAAAACTCAAAGAACTTACCCTCAGTGGGCATCAGACGGCCAAACATATCTGCTCCTTCGTTCTGAAAATATTCTTGAAATAATCTTGAAAATTTACTCTGAGCTATACATAGGCGCGTTACCCGTGTAATTTTCAAATTTTGTGTACTGACCTAAAAACGTCATACGAACACTGCCGATAGGGCCATTACGCTGCTTGCCAATAATGATTTCTGCCATACCTTTTTCGGGTGAATCCGGGTTATAGACTTCGTCACGATAAATGAAAAGAATCAAATCGGCATCTTGCTCAATCGCGCCCGACTCGCGCAAATCAGACATCACCGGACGCTTATTGGGACGCTGCTCTAATGAGCGGTTAAGCTGAGATAGTGCAATAACGGGGCAGTTGAGTTCCTTCGCCAACCCTTTTAAATTACGGGAAATTTCGGAAATTTCAGTTGCACGATTTTCGCCGGGGGCATTCGCAGACATCAATTGAAGGTAATCAACAATGATCAAGCCTAGCTTGCCACATTGGCGGGCTAATCGACGCGAACGCGCGCGCAGTTCTATCGATGTCAGCGCAGGCGTTTCATCTATAAAAATTTGCGCCTCATTCATTTTTTGAATTGCATGTGTCAGACGCGGCCAATCTTCATCGTTGAGTCGCCCAGTGCGCAAACGATGCTGATCAAGACGACCTACCGAACCCAACATACGCATGGCTAACTGAGTACCACCCATCTCCATAGAAAAAATAGCCACTGGCAAGCCGCTATCGGTAGATACATGCTCACCTATGTTGACTGAGAATGCAGTCTTACCCATGGATGGGCGCCCCGCCACGATGATCAAATCACCCGGCTGTAGTCCAGAAGTCATACGATCGAGATCAACAAATCCTGTAGGCACACCGGTAATGTCATTTGGATTTTCACGGTTATATAATTCATCAATACGCTCAACTACTTGGGTGAGCAAAGGCTGAATTTCCTGAAAACCTTGGGTGCCGCGCGAGCCTTCTTCAGCAATGGAAAAAATTTTCGATTCTGCCTCATCCAGCATTTGCTTTACTTCTTTGCCTTGCGGATTAAAAGCAGAGCCGGAAATTTCATCCGAAACAGAAATTAGCTTACGCAATATCCCACGATCTCGAACAATCTCTGCATAGCGACGAATATTGGCTGCCGATGGGGTATTTTGTGCCAGGGCGTTTAAATACGATAATCCACCGATTTCTTCAGCCTTGTTGGCAGAAGAAAGTGATTCAAATACCGTAATGACGTCAGCAGGCCGAGAGCCGCTAATCAATCTGGCAATATGTTGGAAAATAAGGCGGTGATCATAGCGATAAAAATCTTCAGGCCTGACAAAATCGGCAATTTTGTCCCACGCTGAGTTGTCTAGCAGCAAACCACCTAAAACAGACTGCTCCGCCTCTATGGAATGAGGGGGGATTCGTAGCGAATCTACCTGCGGATCGGATCTATCGTTCATGACACCGATTATACCCGCTCGCCCTGCCGCAAAAAATCTTAAACTTGCCTTTCACTTTACCGAAAATAGCTGCGTAGCGCTGTATGGCTAATGTTTATTGGAGCAGTCTAGAAGTTAAGCCTGTTAATTTTTTTTGAACGCTCTGGATAAAAAAATAGCCGGAATAATCCGGCTATTTCAACTACGTACATCGTTTAGAAATAACTTACGATGGCTCGCCCACCACGGTGATTTTTACTTCGGCGATGACATCGGTATGCAGTGCAACAGACAACGTATGATCGCCCGCGGTCTTTAAAGGGCCCATCGGCATACGAATCTGCGATTTATCGACTGTAAAGCCTTGTTTACCCAAAGCGTCTGCAATATCGTGGTTAGTGACTGATCCAAACAAGCGACCATCTACTCCCGATTTTTGCGTAATTTGAACGGTCAAACCGGACAATTTTTCGCCTTGTGCTTTAGCTGTCGCCAGCTTTGCAGCTGCAACTTTTTCAAGCTCTGCACGCTTAGCTTCAAACTCAGCAATAGCTTGAGCCGTTGCGCGGCGTGCCATGCGCTGAGGAATCAAAAAGTTACGTGCGTAACCGTCTTTAACTCGAACTACTGCGCCGAGGTCGCCAAGATTGGCAACTTTTTCCATTAATATGACTTGCATGTTTTTCTCCAGGTATCTTTGCTAAGGACGCAGCGATCAGGCGTTGTGCAGATCGGTATACGGCAACAGTGCGAGGTAACGAGCACGTTTGATTGCTGTATCAACCTGACGCTGATAATGCGCGCGTGTGCCGGTTAGGCGCGCAGGCATAATCTTGCCATTTTCCTGAACAAAGTCTTTGAGAGTATCAACGTCTTTGTAATCAACCTGCTCCACATTGGCCACTGTGAAACGGCAGAATTTTTTACGTTTAAACAGCGGATTTTGCTGTTTGCGTTTTTCTTTTAGCTTGCTCTTATCGAATTTTTTACCAAATGCCATGGTGGGCTCCTGAATCTTTTATTTACTCAATGTTTACAATTGCGGTGAGATGAAATATCAGACTTCGACTGTTACGATTTTTACGGGCTAAAAACCCAGTAAACCGAAACTCACTGCCTAGCTTTTCTTGTTCCAGTTGTTGAGCTATTTGACCCGCAGCCAAGGCTGCCATTTCAAACTCCACTCGCCTACTGATACCAGCCTCCGTTTGTTCCGATTGATGTATCAACTTAGCTGCAACAATCGGAATACCTGCTGGGCTGTAACGCATTACGTCGCGTTCGGCCAAAATTGCTATGCACTGAAATCTGTTATCACCTCGCTCTGTCAAGCTCGCGCGTACCGGTTAAACGGTTTGTGCGTCGGAGCGCTGACTCTTAACAGCGTCTTCTCGTTGAACACTCTTCATGATGGGAGAAGGAGCCGTTTCCGCTCTTTTTGTACGAACTGTTAAGTGGCGCAGCACTGCATCGTTGAATTTGAAACTTGTTTCGATTTCAGACAATGTTTCGCCGTCACACTCTATGTTCATGCAAACGTAATGAGCTTTAGCTAGTTTTTGAATCATGTAGGCCATCTGGCGACGACCCCAATCTTCAATGCGATGGATCTTGCCACCGCGAGCGGTAACAATGCCTTTGTAGCGTTCGATCATCGCGGGGACTTGCTCGCTTTGATCCGGGTGGACAATAAAAACTATTTCATAGTGACGCATCATTTCTCCTTTTGGTCGGATTACAGAATTGCCCACCCCGGCGTCAGGACGAGTGTGGGAAGAGGAAAGCCCGCGATTGTACTAGGTTAACTAGGATTACTCAATGTCCTCAGAGACTTAGGCGGTCATGGATTTAATACGGGCTTCATTGGTAAAGCGGCGGTAAAGAGCTCGTCGGCACCGACATAGGAGAATTTTCTTGCTTTTTACTAAATGCTGTATAAAAATACAGGCTGTTTATATAAACAGGTTGGCGAGGAAATCTACCTATGATCAAACTCACTGCACGACAAGAAGAAATTCTGGGTCTCATCCGTGATGCTATAGAAACAACTGGCTTTCCACCCACCCGCGCTGAAATAGCCAACGAATTAGGTTTCCGATCTGCTAACGCCGCCGAAGAGCATTTACAAGCCTTAGCTCGCAAAGGAGCTATCGAGATTTCACCGGGCACCTCGCGCGGCATACGCTTGCTTGATCGGCCAGTCGATGGAAAAAAAATCCGCCGAACCTCCTCATCTCAATTGGCCCTGCCCCATCCGGGGCTCATGCAACTTACGCTCCCTTTAATAGGCCGAGTTGCTGCCGGATCACCGATACTGGCTGAGGAACATGTATCCGCCACTTACCAAGTTGATCCCTCCTTGTTTACTGCCAGACCCGATTACTTACTCAAAGTACGTGGTATGTCTATGCGTGATGCGGGCATTATGGACGGCGATTTATTAGCGGTAAAAAAGACCGATAGTGCACGCGACGGTCAAATCGTGGTTGCCCGACTCGATGATGACGTAACAGTGAAGCGTTTTCGCCGCAATGGCTCTGCTATTGAACTGCTGCCCGAAAATCCTGATTTCGACATTATTCGTGTAGAGCCAGGTAAACACGAATTTGCGCTAGAAGGCTTGGCGGTGGGATTACTTCGCGCTTGGGGTTAACTAGCCGCTTATTGGTTAGAACGCCGTTTTCTGTGGTGCAGGATTTGATTGGCGATCCCACGTAAAATATTCACTTCCTCAGTCTCAAGCGCGGTGCGCGCAAACAACCGGCGCAAACGCGACATCAGTTTTTTGGGATTATCTTGATCAAGAAATTCCATCTCTATGAGCGCCTGCTCCAAGTGTAAAAACATACCCTCGATTTGCTCATTAGCCGCTAAATCTCCCACAAAACCAGGTCGCTCAACATTTTTGGCTTCTTCATTGCCTGCCAGACTAGCCATTCTGCATTCATAGGCAACAATCTGCACCGCCTGCGCTAAATTCAATGAGCCGTACTGGGCATCCGTTAAAACCGAAACGATGGCCTGACACTTTTCCACATGCTCATTAGATAAGCCATATCGCTCACTACCGAACACCACAGCCGCACGTAATGCTTCATTCGTTTGAAGATGGCCCGCGAGCGATCTGGGTTCATAGCGCGGCGGTGAAAACTCTCTTATTCGGGCCGACATCGCTACGCAAAAATTACAGCCTTCCAGAGCTTGTTCCAATGTATCGACGATTCTGGCTGTCGTTAATACCTCGGTTGCACCGCTGGCAAAGGCAATCGCATCGTCATGGGTAAGAACATCTTTGTACCGGGGATTCACCAACACCAGCTCCGAATAACCCATGGTTTTCATAGCGCGAGCGGTCGCCCCGACATTGCCCGGGTGACTGGTATCGACCAGCACAAAGCGCAATCGCTGCGCTAATGGAAGAGAAGTAGAGGTCTGATTCATTTAGAATAGCGGGCTAGCGCGGTCGCCATAAGTTGAGACGGCCGCATTGTTCATTTAAATCA
>CAYUDI010000176.1:3816-5543 GCA_964443585.1 uncultured Bifidobacterium sp. | reverse complement strand
CTACTCAATTAATGTACTCACCATGTTTGGCATGGTGCTGGCGATTGGTATTTTGGTCGACGATGCCATTGTGGTGGTTGAAAACGTCGAACGCATTATGAGCGAAGAAGGTTTGTCGCCTCGTGATGCCACCATTAAAGCAATGACGCAAATTACTGGCGCCATAGTCGGGATTACCGCGGTGTTGATAGCAGTATTTGTACCGATGGCTTTTTTCACCGGATCTGTGGGCGCGATTTATCGACAGTTTTCTATGTCGATGGTGTCGGCCATGGTGTTCTCAGCCATCATGGCGCTGACTCTGACACCTGCTTTATGCGCTACCGTCTTAAAGCCGATTGATCCCGCACAGCATGAACGCAAAGGTTTTTTTGGTTTATTTAACCGATTCTTTAAACATACTACCAATAGCTATCAAAGTGGCGTAGCAAAAATACTCAAAAAAACTGGTCGCTACATGGTGCTGTATGGCGTGATTATCGCCGCTGTCGTTTGGATGGCGCTGCGCATGCCTACCTCGTTTCTGCCGTCTGAAGATCAAGGCTATTTACTCGCTAATGTGCAATTACCCCCCGGTGCGAGTACTGGCCGTACACTAAGCGTGATGCAACAAGCTGAACAATATTTCAGTAAACAACCTGGAGTGGAAGCTGTCGTATCGGTGCTGGGTTATAGCTTTTCAGGTAATGGTCAAAATGGTGGTTTGCTGTTCGTGCCATTAAACGATTGGAAAGAACGCACGACTCCCGAATTAAGTTCACAAGGTATTGCTACTAAAGCTTTGTCGCTTATGGGGACAATACGAGATGCCATCGTATTTACCGTTAACCCGCCAGCGATTCGTGAACTGGGTAATGCCACTGGCTTTTCATTGCGCCTACAAGATCGTGCGGGCTTGGGTCACGACGCTCTGCTGGCTGCGCGTAACCAATTACTGGGCATGCTCTCAAAAAGCACTGTCATCAAAGGGGCACGTCCAGAAGGCATGGAAGATTCACCTCAGCTTAAGCTAGAGATAGATCGCGATAAGGCCAATGCCCTTGGTATTGAAATGTCTGTAATCAATGCCACCTTGTCAGGTACATTTGGCTCTATCTATGTCAATGATTTTCCCAACGTGGGCAGGCAGCAGCGCGTGATACTGCAGGCCACACCTGAAAAACGTTTACGTCCGGAAGATCTCGATAAGCTCCACGTAAGAAACTCTCAGGGAGCGATGGTTCCATTTTCTGCATTTACGCGTAGTCAATGGGTCAATGGTGCTGTGCAGTTAATTCGTTTTAATGGCTACCCCGCTATGAAAATTCAGGGCGATGCCGCGCCTGGCGCATCTTCCGGAGATGCCTTGGCGGAAGTTGAACGTTTGGTGGCGCAGCTACCTGCAGGCATAGGTTTTGAATGGGCTGGACAATCATTCGAAGAAAAAGCAGCGGGCTCGACAGCAACAGCTCTGTTTGTACTCTCTCTGCTTGCTGTCTTTTTAGTGCTTGCAGCGCTGTATGAAAGTACGTCTATCCCCGTAGCCGTGCTGCTCGTTGTCCCATTAGGCGTACTGGGTGCGGTGTCATTTACGATTTTCCGTGAGATGCCCAATGACGTGTATTTCAAAGTGGGTCTAATCGCCATTATTGGTTTGTCAGCAAAAAATGCTATTTTGATTATTGAGTTTGCCAAGGACTTACAGGCTGGCGGCATGGACTTGATTGAAGCGACACTCACCGCAGTCA
>CAYUDI010000176.1:0-3806 GCA_964443585.1 uncultured Bifidobacterium sp. | reverse complement strand
GCCCTATCATCATGACGTCATTGGCTTTCATATTAGGCGTTCTACCATTGGTGGTTGCTACTGGTGCTGGCTCCGCCAGTCAACGAGCGATTGGTACGGGCGTTATGGGTGGCATGATCACAGCAACCGTACTCGCAGTATTTTTTGTACCCGTATTTTTTGTGGTAATTCGACGAATCTTCAAAGGCAGTGAACGCCAGCGCAAATTGTACGCAGCTAACTTGCATCAAAACGAGGGATAACAATGACAAAAAAACTCACTCTTCCATTAGTTGTCGCCGCCGGAGTAATGTCACTTTCTGGCTGCCAGATCATGCCCACGGTTTTTAATCCGACAGCTCCAATTCCGGGAACGTATCCATCGAGTGATGCTGCCTCATCAAAGGCAGTTGCTGATATTGGCTGGAATGATTATTTCCAAAATCCAGAATTACGTGAAGCTATCAGTACTGCATTGAACAACAACCGCGATCTTAAAACTGCGGTGTTGCAGATAGAGGAAGCTCGAGCACTGTATGGTATACAGCGTGCAGATCAGCTTCCCACCATCAATGCAACCAGTGGCTTGAGTACGTCGCGCCAACTCTTGGCCGGCACTATGCGTGAAACCACGGCGTACCAAGTAGGTTTAGGATTGTCTGCATTTGAACTTGATTTTTTTGGTCGTATAAAAAATCTTTCTGCAGCAGCTCTTTCTCAATATCTGGCAACAGAGGAAGCACGCAGAGCTGTACAAATCTCATTAGTCGGTGAAGTTGCCAAAGCCTGGTTGATAGAACGCGCTCTGGCTGAGCAAATAACGTTAGCCCAACGCACTCTCAAGGGTCGTGAGGCCTCGCGTGATCTGGTTAAAAAACGGTTGGATGCAGGTATCACCAACGCGATGGAATTCCAGCAAAGCGAATCACTGGTCTATTCTGCTCAGGTAGTCCTACTAGGTTTGCGTCGCCAGCATGCGTTAGCTGTCAATGCGCTCACACTACTTACGGGCACAAGCATAAAACTTCCTACGCAAACGGCTACACTGTCTACACAAGTTATCACTGCAGATATCAGTGCCGGGCTACCTTCTGAATTACTGGAACGTCGCCCAGACATCCGTGCTGCAGAACAGCGGCTGCGAGCTACTCAGGCAAATATTGCTGCTGCACGTGCAGCTTTCTTTCCTCGTATATCACTAACCTCAGGTTTTGGCATAGCGAGCAGTGATCTTGGTGGCTTGTTTGATGGCGGGGCAAGAACATGGAGCTTCTCTCCGCAATTAATATTACCAATTTTTGATAATGGTCGTAACAAAGCGGCTATGAGTCTGGCAGAGGTGCGCAGTAACTTAGCGATTACCAGCTATGAAAAAACTATACAGGTCGCCTTCCGTGAAGTATCCGATGCTTTATCCGCCAGAGCAACGCTAGCTGAAGAGATCACGGCACAAGAATCCTTTAGAAATGCTCAAGCAGCACGCCTGACTCTGGCAAAAGCGCGCTATGAAAATGGCATTTCAAATTATCTCGATGTACTTGATGCTGAGCGTGAGCTCTTCAATGCTGAGCAAGCTCTTGTACAGTCGCAATTACTGCGATTAACCAATGCAGTCGATCTATACCGATCTCTAGGTGGCGGTTTCCCTGAGGCTGAAAAATAATATATTCTGCTTAAGGGTCTAAAAAAAATGCCAGTCAAATGACTGGCATTTTTACGTTGAGTCAGCTTAAGCAAGGTGACAGTAATTGTAGGGTTCTCGTGGTGGCGCCCTGATACTGGAGACAAAACTCAGTCGCTACCTTAGAGATATTTTGGTAGTGCTGATGGTTGGTATTGAGCTCATTGAGACACGAAAAAATATGATTTGCATCAGACACTCGAGTGGCTACTCCAGCAGTAATTGCATCTTCTGTCACCTGGGTGAAATTATAGGTATATGAACCAACTAATACGGGTTTACCACAGGACAGAGCCTCAATTAAATTTTGTCCACCTAGTGGCAACAAGCTCCCACCTATGAAAGCCAGATCGCAAGCTGCATAGTAAGCAAACATCTCTCCCATGGAATCTCCGAGTAGTACCTGAGTTTTTGCGGGGAGGGCACTAGTACCCAATTGCGAGCGCCGCTGCCAGCGCAAACCACGCTCAGTAAGTAGTCGCTCAACATCATCAAAGCGTTGAGGATGGCGCGGAACGATTACTGTCAATACTCGAGGGTCGAGGGTAGCTAACATGTACGCATCGAGCAATAATTCTTCCTCTCCTGCGCGCGTACTAGCGCACAAAAGAACAGAACGATCGCCTATCTGCTCACGCCACTGTGCGCCCAAACGCAGCATGGCGTCAGGTGGAGTGATGTCAAATTTTAGACTTCCAGCAACGGTACTATTTTGTGCACCTAATGTGCGCAGCCGATCAGCATCGGTCGCTGTTTGAGCAATGACTAAATCTATCTTACCTAGTGCTCCACCCAGCAAGCCATCAAACCATTTTGCACGCTTAAGCGATCGTTCAGATAAACGAGCATTGATCAGCGCAATAGGTATACCCGCCCTGTGGCATGAATCAATTAATGATGGCCAGACTTCAGTTTCCATCAAGAGACAAATCATCGGATTAATTTTAGAAATAAAGCGCTGCGTGAAAGTCACCGTATCGTAGGGTAGGTACGATTGAATAACGCGCGGTTCATGACGAAATAAATCTGCTCCCGTGGCACGGCCAGTCGGCGTCATGTGGGTTAGCAATACATGATGTTGTGGATATTTTTTGAGCAGTGCACGAATCAGTGGTTCTGCGGCAC
Organism: uncultured Bifidobacterium sp.; assembly: GCA_964443585.1. Lineage (GTDB taxonomy): Bacteria > Pseudomonadota > Gammaproteobacteria > Burkholderiales > Burkholderiaceae_D > Pernthalerella. The sequence goes on along the minus strand of CAYUDI010000176.1, from coordinate 1,021 downwards.
GCGTCTCACCAACAGAAACGGCATGCACCCAAATCAAGGTCGATGGAAATTCAATGGCGTGCAGGCCAAGACGCTCAGCTATATGCTGCCGATAACCCACTTCTTTTCGGCCACGCCACCATAATCTGAAGAACACTAAGGGCAGCACCAACCACCATAATGCAGAATACGCGCGTAGCGACAACGCTGTCATTAAGCCTGGAACGGCAGGACAGCATCAGGCTTCACTGAGTGTATCGCCTGAGCCAATGCATGCTGTATTCGTTTGAGTGCTGCTGTGTTTTCGGCTTCAAAACGCAAAACAAGCACGGGCGTAGTATTCGATGCGCGCACCAAACCAAAACCGTCACTGTATTCAACACGTACGCCGTCTATGGTGAGTACTTGTTCTGAACCGGGCCAGCTGATTTCTTTTTGCAACCGCGTTACCAAACGATGGTTTTCTCCTTCTGCACACGCTATCTGTAGCTCAGGAGTTGAAATCGACTGAGGCAATGCATTGAGTGTTGCATTCGGATTAGCCAACTTACTTAAAATTTCTAATAGCCGTGCGCCTGCATACAAGCCATCATCAAATCCATACCAGCGATCTTTAAAAAATACATGCCCACTCATTTCACCACCGAGTGGCGCCTGTGTTTCTTTCATGCGCGCTTTAACTAAGGAGTGACCCGTCTTGCCCATCAATGGCTGGCCACCTGCAGCTTTAACGACAGCTGCTACATGTCTACTGCATTTGACGTCATACAAAATAGGCGCACCTGGATTTCGGGATAATACTTCCTCTGCAAATAGCATCAGTTGACGATCCGGAAAAATAATATGACCGTCTTTAGTAACAACGCCTAAACGATCTCCATCACCATCAAAAGCCAAGCCTAACTCGGCATCGCTGGTAGCTAGCGTATGAATTAAATCTTGCAAATTTTCTGGATGAGCAGGATCGGGATGATGATTAGGAAAATTACCATCGACTTCACAAAATAATTCTATGACTTCGCATCCCATGCTGCGATACAGA
>CAYUDI010000175.1:0-5571 GCA_964443585.1 uncultured Bifidobacterium sp. | reverse complement strand
GAATGGACCGCTGCTCAGAACTTTTCATGTCCCATCAGATAACGCCATTGACCAACGGCCAGTGCTGCCAATGGTATGCGGCCTATCCGTATTCGCTTGATGGATACGATAGACAGCCCTACCCTGCTGCAAAGCAGCGTGATGAGCCTCGAAGATAGTTCTTTGCGTGCAAAGCGTAGACGCGTTTCATTTTGCCAGCTGACCTTGGCTGGCTCGGAGGGCTTGCCATTGAAGACGATGCTCTGGTTCAAAAGCTGCAGGCCACCTTCAACAATCTGACCACTAACCTCGACCACAAATTCCTGCTCTAAGCGATTCAAATCATCAACCAGCTTGCGCTTTATTCGCCAATCTTGAGTGAAGATCACCAGGCCACTAGCAGTATTTTCTAGCGGATCAAGCATGACCAATTCTTTCAAATGGCGTTTCAGAAAACGCAAACCCGAACGGTCTTCCGCCGAATGATTTTCGGCCACAATCAGATCGATCATATTCCCCACGGGCATACCTGCCGGCTTATGCAGCTGGATGGTGACGGCATCAATCGGCGTCAAATCTGCTCCCGGCAGCAAGGAAATTTGCTCCTGCTCCGTCACCCGATAGCCGGGTTCTTCGACAACGACGCCGTCAACTGTCACCGCAGCGGCTTCGATATACAGAGTCGCCTCTCCTCGAGAACAATGGAAGAGTTCGGCAACGCGTTTTGCAAGACGGATGGAATCGGACATGAACACCACTACAAATAAGACTTTCCATTGTAAATCCTTTGTTGGTGGTGGCCAGATTACGTTGCCTACTCACCCGTTAGCGTTTTTACTTAACCCGCTTTAGGCAAAGTCATGTGCGCTTCGCAGTCGTTTCACGCGATGTTTGCAGGGATGTCGCTGTCTCCTCCTCCTCAAAGAAAAATGCCCGCTGAATTCAGCGGACATTTTTAGTATTACTGGCGGAGACGATGGTAGTCGCCCACATCCTGAGGGCCGCGGCTCGGCTGATACGCCGAACCCCTCGCCTCCCACACGTGATGCACACAGGTGCATCACTCGCACCGCCAATGAAAAAGCCCCTGACGGGGATTTGGTAAAACTGGCGGGCCTAAAAAGATTGTTCCTCTAACTTGCTCAGACTGGCGATCCACAAATTTTCATGGGACGCGGAATTCGAATTATGGCCCGTTATCAACATACCCATCTTGCGGCGCGTGGCGCTACAAGCTACAATTTCTGCATGATTCGTAATTTCAGGCACAAAGGAGTCGAGCGTTTTTTCCGATCTGGCTCCCGAGCCGGTATTCAAGCTATACATGCCCCACGTTTAGCGCGGCAACTTTCTGCACTTGATGCAGCGTCCCGCCCAGAAGATATGAATCGCCCAGGCTGGGACTGGCATCCACTCAAGGGCAGTCTCTCCGGGCACTGGTCGGTTAGCGTCAACGGAAACTGGCGCCTGACCTTTACATTTGAAAACGGCGATGCCGTTTTGGTCGATTATCAGGATTACCACTGAGGCTAATATGAATTCTATGTTTAATCCCCCACATCCCGGACTGACTCTGCGCGATGACATCCTGCCTGCATTAGAACTGCAGGTTGGGGAGGCTGCTGCGCAGTTGGGCGTCGATCGCACAACTCTGTCCAAGGTGCTCAATGGTCGTGCAGCAATCAGTCCTGCGATGGCTTTGCGCATTGAGCGCTGGTTAGGCCGTGATCACGGTGGCGCGGCTGAAGTGTGGCTGGCTCAGCAGGCGGCATACGACCTGTGGCAAGCAAGGCAGGCTGTCAAAGCCACGAAAGCACTAACTGGCGTCAAGGTACTCAAGTTCCAGCCAGTTTAAAAAGCAGGTACTTCAAGGCTGATTTTGTTAACGCGGCTAGCTTGATTGAAGCAAAGAAGAATTAATCGACTAACTCATGCCCGGCGATTCGCACACTACTTCCATACAGAGTCAGCCGCCGAATATCGATGCCTTGTTGGTACGCCGGCTTATCGCCGGACAATTTCCGCAATGGGCAGGATTGCCAGTAAGGCCAGTTATTTTCAGCGGGTGGGATAACCGTACTTTTCATCTGGGAGAAGATTTGGTGGTGCGGTTGCCCAGCGGCTCAGAGTATGCGAATCAAGTTAAGAAAGAGCACCGATGGCTACCAGAGCTTGCGCCTCATTTGCCACTCAAAATACCAGAGCCAATAGTGATCGGAGCGCCTGCCTATGGCTATCAGCATTTGTGGTCTATATATCACTGGATCGACGGAGAGATTGCGAGTCTTGAAAATATCGTTGACCGATGCGCATTTGCCGCGTCTCTTGCGAACTTCCTTCTGGCCTTACAAAGTATTCATTTCCGAACCCGCAGAACTGTGACTTATTGAACTGGGATTAACTTCATTCTCAGTCGGTTTCACAATTTGACTTACTGAACCAACTCCGAAGTCGTTTATTCCTTCAAGAAGCAATTTGAGAAACGCATTCTGCGGGTCTGATCTGAAGTATGTGTTAGGTTAATTAGTTGTCAATTAGGCAAATACTTAACAAATCACCAGGCATCACCTCCCCGATGAGACTTTTGTTTAATAGCAATCTACCAGAGGTTCCAGAGAGTCTAAGTATTTTGCTTCACATCGAGGCAACAGTGACCTACAGTATTAAAAAGCTGTAGTGGCAAGACGGGAGCATGTCTGATTTCATGCGTGAAACGGAAAATCTAGTTAAAAAGTTAGTCAAATTTAGGATACTTTATGCCGACATTCAAATTTAGTTTAGATCAATTTACAGCAGTGATGATGGCTGCTGGATACGATCAAGTGACAGAAAGAGTTTGGGAACCACACACCAAACTTGATGAGCATACCCATCCATTTGAAGCTAATGCAATCGTTGTTCAAGGCGAAGTTATTCTTGGAATCAAAGGGTCAGAACCGAGACGATTAACTGTTGGTGATACATTTCATGTTCTTGCTAATACACCACACACCGAAGTTTACGGCTCAGAAGGTGCAACTTATTGGGTAGCCAGAAAAGGTGATGTACCTCACATCATGGCAGTGTGATTTTGTTTATTTAATCGTGTGTCTATAAGAGCAATAATTTCTCAGGTTCAGAAAATGTTTTTTTAGCCGAGTGGTTAAATTAAAGAAAAAACGCAGTATCCGAGAATTCGGAAATACTGCGTTCTAAAAGCTCAAACAAAACTATAAGATGAAGTAATTTGTGTCTAAAGACCCCATATTTGGAAGACTTATTGCGAATTCCGCAGCAATATCATAGTCATTGCTGCCATATAAAGTTCCATTTTCAAACCAGAGTGCGCCATTCGAATTGACTGCAGTTAAACTAGATGCATCTCCAATAAATGTAAAAGCATCATTAGCAGTATTACCCGCCATTGCATCTATTCCCGATAAATCAATTTTATCGCTACCATCAAAATCATACAGTACATCACGTTTTGAAATTAGTAGACCACTCTCGGCTAAAGATTTATAAATAAAGGTGTCACTCCCATTACCGCCATACAAGTCGTCCTTACCAGCGGCACCGAAAATATGATCATCGCCATCTTTTCCGTACAGTATGTTGTTTCCTGCACTACCTAAAAGAACATCACTTCCGCTACCAGATATTATGATTTCAAAGGCAGAAAATTTGTCGACACCAATTAGGGTTGTGTCACCGCTAAGTAATCCTGTCAGACCCCTTGCTAAGTCAATCTTTAGACCCTCAGATAGAGAACTATAATCAAGCGTATCATTGCCAGCACCGCCTGAGTAGGAGTCGTTACCGCCACCGTCTTTGCCTGCGAAAATTAGATCGTTTCCTGCTCCACCATCGACAGTATCATTTCCATTACCCGCAACTATTTCATCGTCATCGGCGCCACCAGAAATTTTATCGTTTCCTTCTCCACCCTCCAAGCGGTCAAAACCTGCGCCTCCATTCAAATTGTCGTTGCCATCGCTTCCGAAAAGATCATCATCACCGACATCACCTGATAATGAATCATTGCCAATTCCGCCAACCAAGGTGTCGACACCATACCCGCCAGCAAGATTGTCGTTACCATCTTCTCCGTTGAGTGAATCGTCACCATCTCCGCCACTTAGACGATCGCTCCCCAGTCCACCATACAAATCGTCTGCACCCGCACCTCCTACCAATGCATCATTGCCATCTTCACCATAAAGATCATCATCGTCAAAATCGCCGCTTAATGAATCATTTCCCTGACCACCGTGAATTTCATCTGAGCCTTCGCCACCTGCGATGACGTCATTCCCATTTTCACCGTGTAGATGATCTGATCCCTTGCCACCTTCAAACCGATCATGATCATCGTCTCCGTGGTGATCGTCATCATCATCTGAGCCGCTCCAACGAGCTTTTTTTAGCCTCTGACTACTTGATTGTAGTTGGGTGGCTACAGCGCCAGAAGTTGTACTGATTGCAGTATCACTTGACGTGCTATGGGAACTGTCATAAGAATTTTTCGAGTATCGTTTTTCATAATTATGATCGTCATCATCATCGTCATCGTGTTTGTATTCTTTTTTCTTGTTTTCGTCTTTGCTCATGGGGTTTGGTATGGTTTGAATTAAATAAAGTTTTTTTTTATTTTTCTTAATTTACGTTTGCCGAATCAAACTTTCAAGTTTTAATGTCTGATAATTTTGGTTTTACTTCAAGGGCGCTCCAATTAAAATACTGACAATAATAATCATTCTCATTAAGGTAGCTTTATAAGTCTTGTATTTGAGAAATCTAAAGAGTATGTTTTGCACACCATGATTTCTGGTTAGTAAACAATCCGTTACGAAGACATTCACCGATGCCGAAACGTACAGTTTCTCAAATGGAGCGCAGTGAGTTTTCCGTTCGATTGAGAGAAGCTATGGCGGAGGCTGGCATCGATCCCAAAGTCTCGGCGCTTCACACAGAGTTTTGCAGCGCAAGCAATGGATTGACTATTTCAGTTCCAACTGCCAGGAAATGGCTTCACGGAGAGGCTATTCCTACGCAAGTCAAGATAAAAATAATTTCGCAGATGCTTGGCATATCATCGGATTGGCTTAGGTTTGGTAATGTCAAGCAGGGCGACACAATTCTTTCACCCGAAGAGAAAATATTTTTAGAAAAATTTAAATTACTTTCAAGGGAAGAAAAAAAATCACTGGCACTACTTTTGCGATCGATCACCGCTTTTAGGTAGCCTGTCACTCACATCACCGTATACACCGTTCCCACACCGATCTGTAACTGCTTTGCTATCTGTTTGATACCCATACCTTTCTCACGTAGCAGTTTCACCGAAGACCGCATCCCATCATTCATCTTGGAAGGTATTCCCAATTTGACGCCATTTGCCTTTGCCCGTTGCTGACCTGCCACTACACGCTCACGAATTAGATTCCGTTCAAACTCACCAATAGCACCAAAGACAGAGAAGATCATTCGTCCTGATGGTGTAGACGTATCCATCCCTTGCTGTTGAAAGTACAGATCGATCTTGAGTGCTTGGAGTTCGTTGAGGATTTCTACGAGGTGCTGAAGCGATCTACCAAGACGATCGATACTTCA
>CAYUDI010000174.1:0-5604 GCA_964443585.1 uncultured Bifidobacterium sp. | reverse complement strand
TCCGACTGTAACGTTAGCACCTATATAGTCACGAGCGATACTGCTGCTATCTTTCTGATCTGTTTCTGAATTTACGTCGAACATGAAAAAAGGGCTGTAGTCACCTTCAGCATGTGCTGCACAACTCGCTAATACGATCGCACCAGTGAGGAATATTTTTTTCATACCTGTCTCCGCTTTATCTACTCTGTAATGATCATAGTATAGGGGAAACGCAGTGACAATTTAACTGGGCAGACAATGTTAAAAGTGTAAATGTGGTCATTACGATTCACTACGCGTTTGCATAAAGATATAAATTCAGCAATGCTTAATTACTAATTAAATAACTAATTAGCTTGCTTGAGAACTCGTTAATCATCGCTTGCCCCAGTAAGCGATGTTTGCGGCAAGTACTTGAGCGGCTGTGACGATTTGCGTTGGTGGCAGTGGATTGGGAAATACGCGTGTACCAGGCGACTTCGACAAGATGGTTGTGGTGATAGGGTTGGGTGTGCCGAAGCTTTTTACTACGGTGGCTATGGTGGGCTGAAAGTAGCGCTCGGTACTGATTGATGTTGGGCGAGGCAGATCCGCCGCTTTGGGCGCGCCCGTAACGGCCTTTAGTGCTAATACGGCGGTAACAGTGGTTCCTTGAAATGACGCCATCTTGCTAAAGCCACTAAGATCGTCATACCCCATGGACACCAATTTTTTAGCAGCGTTAGCTTGCATGGCCAAGCCTTCCGAAGTCGTGCCATCGGGAAGGCTAATGAGTTCATCAATGGATTTCGGTAGCTTGGACAAAATGGACAAAGCACGCAACGAAGAAATGGAGCTGTCTCTAAAAATTGATTTGTCCACGCCCACCATGCTTAGCATCAAATCTGCTTTGGGTTCAATCAGATTTTTTGCTTCTATGGCGGTAAAAGCGCGCGGAAAATTTTTCAGCGATGTAATGCCCAGGCTTGTTAGTGCAGCATACGAGTCTTTGAATTCTTTGTAGGTATCTAATGAAATTTTGCCGGGATTCGCAGGGTCTTCAACCAATTTAAACGCTTGATAGGCCGTGGTTCCAGTGGGGAAGGCCGTCAGATCGTAAATACCTGAGCGTGCCAGAGTGGATGCCAAAATCCCGTTGGATTTATTCTGCATGGTCTGGTCGATGGCGCCCATGACGGTGGTGCCGCGCGGGAATCGCGCCAGGCTGGTGATACCTAAATCTTTGAGGGTTTGTGTGCCCGATAGCGTTCTGTTTAGCAGACTCTCCGACAGCACTAAATTTCCGGGGGTCGACGGATTGTTGTCTTCTATCCGTTTAGTCACCATACGGTAGGCATCGGTCCACGACACACCAGCAGGAAACCCTTTGGGCGTGACATCTTTTTCGCTGGCGTCGCTGATGACCGCGCTTATCAAAGCGGCTGTCAAATCCGACTTGATTTGGCCTATGTTGGGCAAGCTGTTACTTGCGACGGCTTTGGTCGAATTGTTAGCTGTTACGCTGGTGACCATGGTGTGTGATGTTCTCGTATGCGCGATGCCTGTAGGAGCATGGCTTTATGCAAGATACATACCACGTAGATCATCAGACCCTACACACTCATACGGCCAGATGATCGGCACGAACTGGCCATCGCGGCGGCAAAGAGTTGCCGCTATGCTGATGTAGTTGGGTCGTGTGTCGGCGTGACGTCAGTTGGCAGTTTTCAGCTACGTGATCACCCCTGCGTTACGCGTTGCTGCAAGTGTTGAAGGGCTTCTTGTACCTGATCGACCAGAACTAGGCACTGGTCTCCGGGTTTTAACAACGATAAGCCACGATCGATAGCAATAAATTCACCACGCAGTTCTTCCACAAGACTGGCGCGTTGTGCCTCGGCCAGACCTTCGCGTAGTAAGCCTATGACTTCGCCGTCGGCTCTGCCACGTTGGCAGGCATCTTCAAACAAAATGATGTTGTCAAAAGCAGCTCCCAAAATACGCGTGAGCTCTCGCAAGTCATCATCACGGCGGTCGCCCGCACCGCTAATAACCACGGTTCGTTTCGTAGTGTCATTGGCTGGTAGAGCATCAAATGCAGCCACCAGAGCGCGCATGGCATGTGGGTTATGCCCATAGTCAGCCACAATCGTGGCGTCACGATAGGTCATTAAATTAAACCGGCCAGGAGCATTTTCGCTGTCATTGTGAAAGCTGCAAATACCTTCGACTATAGATAACCATGACATATCGAGTGCCCAGCATGCACCCACAGCAGCGAGTGTATTTTCAATCTGAAAGCTGAGTAAGCCACCCGCAGTCAAAGGTACGTCGGCTAACGCCAAACGATGCTGCACTGAGCCTTCTGCTGCAACGATGTGTCCGGCTTCAACAAACACTACGCGATGGCCGCGCGCGCGATGGGTCACTAATAATGGATGCTGTGCGCTCTGAGCAAAGAAAATAAGTTTGCCGGCGCAATGAGGCGCCATGCTGGCAACTAATGGATCAGCCACATTCAAAACAGCGTAGCCATTTTGCGCTACGTTTTGAACAATAATTTGTTTAACGCGGGAGACATCTTCTGGTGTGTGAATATGATTCATGCCCAGGTGATCGCCCTCACCTATATTGGTTACAACCGCAACAGCGCATTTATCAAATCCCAGGCCCTCACGCAACACACCACCGCGCGCTGTTTCGAGTACAGCCGCTTGCACATGCGGGTGAGCTAATACATTGCGCGCACTTTTAGGTCCGCTGCAGTCACCACTATCAGTTTGACGACCACCAACAAATACACCATCGGTGTTGGTCATGCCTACGCATAAACCACTCTTGGCTAATACATGCGCTATCAATCGTGTTGTCGTTGTTTTGCCGTTGACGCCTGACACTGCAATGACGGGAATACGTCCATCGTCATTAGGTTCAAACATCATGTCTATGACTGCCGTACCGATATTGCGACCTTTACCAAACGATGGATTCAAATGCATGCGTAGTCCAGGTGCTGCATTGACTTCGACGACGCCCCCGTTTTGTTCTATTAATGGGCGTGTGATGTTTTCGCAAACAATATCGACACCGCACACATGCAGACCTATCATGCTCGCTGCATCAATCGCATGGGCAGCAACTTCGGGATGCACATCGTCAGTCACATCGGTTGCAGTACCACCGGTACTTAAGTTGGCGTTGTTGCGCAAGATGACACGCCGACCTTTTTCTGGAATGGAATCGGGTGTTAATCCCTGGCCAGATAAACAAGCAATAGCAATGTCATCAAAACGAATTTTTGTCAGCGATGTGGCATGTCCATCACCACGACGCGGATCAGCATTGACACTGTCTACCAGTGCGCGCACGGTATGTTCAGCGTCACCAATGACTTGCGGGGGGTCGCGTCGTGCAGCAGCGACTAATTTGCTCCCCACGACCAGCAAACGGTAGTCACTTCCGGGGAAAAATTTTTCAACCAGTACAGCGCCTTTGCCAGTTGCGCTGGGAAAGGCTTGCTCGAGTTGCGCGCGCGTGTGTATGTTGACGGTTACACCTTTACCCTGACTGCCGTTTTGCGGTTTGATGACCACTGGGAAACCGATGCGTTGCGCAACTTCCCAAGCTTGTTCCATGGTGTGCACTGGCGCGCCGCGAGGAACGGGAACCCCTGCTGCATGCAGTAGTTGTTTGGTCAGGTCTTTGTTCTGCGCGATGGTTTCTGCTACTGCACTGGTGGAATCGACTTCAGCGGCCTGTATGCGACGCTGACGCACGCCCCAGCCCAGCTGAACCAGACTGCCTTGAGTGAGACGGCGAAAGGGTATGCCGCGAGCGACGGCTGCAGCAACGATGGAGCCTGTGCTGGGTCCTAGTCGCAAATCTTCATCCATCTCGCGCAGTTGCGCGATCAACGCGGCAACTTGGGGTGCGGTTGATTGTAAAGGTGTTGAGCTGGTGCAGGCAGACCATACATGGTCAACGATGTCTTTGGCCATGGTGAGTGCGAGTCGGCCGACATCTTCTTCGCTGTATTCCACAACGACCTGAAACACACCGATCATGGGCGTAGCGTTAGTGCAGCTAAAGCTCACAGGGCAACCAGCCTGTGCCTGCAACGCCAAGAGCGTTGCTTCAAGCGCATGAGCCTTAGTTAAGGGGCCCTGATAACTCGTGGCCGTCAGTGCGCCAATTCCCGGACAGATGCTCAACAGAGTTTCGACATAGCCTACCACTGCTTGCAAAGCGTGTTCTTCTGGTGAGCATCGCACTTCAACTTCAAGTGCCGTGTGGCGGCTCCAGAGATTGGGGCCTCGTAGGGCCCGGGTTTGTAGTAATTCCATGGATTTAGCGATGGTTTGTTGCGTAATCAGGCGGGTAGCGGGTGACCCGGGGTCAGAGGCTCGAAAGTTTTAAGTCCGGTGGCAATCGTGTCGGCGTTGAGTGACAAAGCCAGTGCCGCACCCACAGCTGCCAGCACGACATCGGCGGACATGGAGCGCACAGCAGCTGGTAACTCATTGCGGTCTATCAGTTCAAACGCACGGTGGTTATCTTCTTGCACGACGATGTCGCCTTTCATGAAGATGGTACGTTTGCCCAACGCACGATGCGCAATGAGGGCAGGGTGCTGACCATCAAGAGCGTACAACAGCACATCACCATCACATAAATCAGCCATGTCGAGCACAGTGGGGTCATCGGCGTTGAGCACAGCTGCGCCGGAAGGCAAGACGACATCGACTTGAGTGCGCATGATTTTAAAGCGGTGCTCTGCTTCGGGCATGAGATGTTCATCCAGACCCGCTACAGGCAAACTGTCCGTCACTATACCCACGTGGCAGCGGTCGTAAGGCAGACCTTCGGTGAGCAGCGAGATAGGATCACTTTCAAAAACAGCGGCTTCCACATTGCGATTGATCAGCAGCCGTCGTCCGGTTTCCCACGCAGAGGCATCGTGATTTTCTAATTTGCGTCTGCCCACAAACATGCCGTCGCGGCAAGCCAAACCCACCTGATGGCCGGAGAGTTGTAATAGCCAGGCGACCAGCATCGCTATGTGACTGCTGTGCTGGCTGCCAGAGACGCCAACGATAGGTATCCTGCCATGCGTATCGTCCTGAAATAAATGACTCAGGATAGCTTCACCTACGGCGCGCGGCTGGCCTTGTGCTGGGTTCAGATGCATCAGCAGACTAGGGCCTGCATTGACTTCGACGATTGCGCCACCCTGCGCGGCCAGTGGCTGGCTTATGTCCCTGCAAACTAAATCGATTCCGGCAATATCCAGACCGATGACTCTGGCTGCCAGCGTACAGATATGCGCTACGTCTGGATGCAGATCGTCGGTGCAGTCTATTGCGTGGTTGCCGTTCGCCGAAACCAAGACCCGGCGACCAGATACGGGAACTGCATCTGGCCCCAGACCTTGGCGTTCCAAATTCGCCAATACAACACTGCGCAGCTGAATCGTCTCGAGAGGATGAATATCTGAGTTCCCGCGGCGCGGATCGTTGTTGAGCTGACTATCGACCAGTTGCTGCACAGATGACTTTCCGTCACCGACCACCCAGGCGGCTTCGCCACGGCAGGCAGCCACCACATGACCGCCCACGACCAGCACGCGATGTTCATCGCCTTCTA
>CAYUDI010000173.1:0-5617 GCA_964443585.1 uncultured Bifidobacterium sp. | reverse complement strand
ACTTCCCGAGCAATATCCAACCATAACTTATCTCAATTCGGCCGAGCTGAATAAACTCGCTTGCGATTCAAAATGCTCAGTATTAGGGCATTACCATGGCGGCTTGGTTATTTATTTAGACGACAAACTCAAGCCAGAAACGAATTTATTTGACCGGTCGGTGTTGTTGCATGAGATGGTGCATTACGTACAGCAGTTAAATTTGCCTTCTTCAAAATCAGAGCTTTCAGTGCAAGACCAATGTGTGCTGTGGTACACGCGCGAACGTGAAGCCTACGCTATTCAGGAAGCATTTTTAATTATGGTAGCTAGCCCTGTGCGTGCGGGTTATTTCCCAGCGCGTGCTGATTGCTGATTATTGATTATAAAAATAGCGGATTCATAAAATTTCAAACAGCATAGCAATCCGTATTTTGGAGAAAAAATGAAAAATGCAGGAATGATAGGCATAGGCTTAATGGGGCACGGCATTGCCAGCAATCTGGTGAAGCACGGCTACACACTAACCGTGATGGACCATCCGGGTAATCAACCTTTGGATACATTAATAACCCAAGGTGTTAAAACGGTTAAATCACCGAAAGAACTTGCAGGCGCAACTAACATCATCCTTTTGTGTGTCACTGGTGCTGCTCAAGTGGAAGCTGTACTGACTGGTCCTGACGGATTGCTGGAAGGTCTGCAGCCCGGCAGCATAGTAATCGACTGTTCTACATCGATACCTTCAGCAACACAGCAGCTTGCACAAAAAGTACAGCAAGCCGGCAGCATCATGATAGATGCAGCGATGACGCGTACGCCCAAAGAGGCTGCTGAAGGGCGTTTGAATCTTTTGGTGGGTAGCGATGCCACCACCTTTGAGAAAGTGAAGCCTTTACTCGCCTGCTTTGCAGAAAATATTACTCATGTCGGTCCCGTAGGCGCGGGCCACCAAATGAAACTGTTACATAACTATGTGTCGCTAGGTACGGTCACCGTGATTGCTGAAGCAGCAGCATGCGCACGTAAATCGGGTATTGATGCCAGCACGTTTGCAGATGTACTGGCCAAGGGTGGTGGCGGAGGGGTAGCGCTGGAGCGTTTAAAACCGTATCTGCTGAATGACGGTGATACATCCAACTTAAAATTCACGCTGGCCAACGCGATTAAAGATCTGGGTTACTACACCACCTATGCTGCGGATACACATGCAGATCATTTAGTGGCATCCGCCATTATGAAAACGATTGCACTTGCGATTGATGATGGGCATGCCGATCAGCACATGCCTCATATGATTTCGTATATCGCTGCCAGAGAGTAAAGCGACTAGCCGCGACCCACATACGGCATGTTGGTCGCCATGATAGTCATGAAGAGCACGTTACTTTCCAGTGGCAACTGGGCGATTTGCAGTACGGCTTGCGCAACGTGATCGGCATTCATGCGCGGCTCCACTTTGGTGCTGCCGTCAGCCTGCAAAATACCGTGTGCCATTTTTTGCGTCATCTCAGTTGCTGCATTACCGATATCGATTTGACTGCAGGCGATATTGTCATTGCGATAGTCTAGAGCGATGGATTTGGTCAGACCCGTGATGGCATGCTTGGTTGCTGTATAGGGTAATGACAGCGGACGTGGCGCATGCGCTGATATCGAGCCATTGTTAATGATGCGTCCACCCTTAGGTGACTGCTCCTTCATCATGCGTATGGCTTCTTGGGCGCAGAGAAAGGAGCCGGTCAGGTTAGTGTCAACCACACTCATCCAATCTTCGTATTTGATATCTTCGGCTAGCGTGGCCGTTGTGAATGTGCCTGCATTGTTGAACAACACATCTAATCGATGGAACTTTGCCTTTAGTTTGGCAAACATTTCTTTGACACTATCCGGTTTTCCTACATCACAAGCCACGGCAAGGCAGTTGTCAGCAGTGCCGCCAATTTCTTGTATGGCTATGTCAAGTTTGTCCAGATTGCGGCCAGAGAGTACAACCTGATAGCCAGCACCCAATAATGCTTTAGCGGTAGCTTTTCCTATACCAGTACCTGCTCCGGTAATTAGGGCGACACGTGAAGTGGATGTGCTCATATGATTGGTTAAATACCTGTTAATTTTAGATGGGTAGCTACGGTGTCAGTATTCTTTTTCAAAATCAGTTTCCTAGCGAAGACGCCGGCGTTTGTATTTGAAATAGGCGATCACTGCCAACATTACGCCAAGTACTAGAGATATCAGTGAATTAGGTAACTCTGATTTCGCAGCAAGGAGCAACTCTATCAATGAAAATAAAATCAATATGAGTTGTGAAAAATAATACCAGACAGTTTGCCATGGAATCATGCAGTCCTCCGCATCGTCATTAAGTCGTGGTTTCAGTTACGTGGTGGATTACGTTGCTTATTAAGCCAAATAAAGCATCAAATTCGTCAACAGCTACAAATTGAGGAAATTGCGCTTGGATGTTCTCCGGCGCATGAAACAAAAAACCGGCATCAGCTTCTTTAAGCATGGACGTATCATTAAATGAATCACCTGCAGCAATGACGCGGTAATTGAGTTTTTTGAAAGCTGCGACAGCCTCGCGTTTTTGATCAGGCAGACGCAGCTTGTAATTAACGATTCTGTCATTCTCAACTACCAGTGTGTGACATAGCAGTGTAGGCATACCCAGCTGGCGCATGAATGGTGCGGCAAATTGTTCAAAGGTGTCCGATAAAATAATGACCTGCACCTGTGCGCGCAGGCTATCCATAAATGCACGCGCACCCGGTAGAAGCTCTAAGGTGGCGATGACTTTTTGTATGTCGGAGAGCTTTAATCCGTGCTGATCCAAAATCGCTAACCGGCCTTGCATTAGCTTGTCATAGTTGGGTTCATCACGCGTGGTTTTGCGTAAGTCGGCAATACCTGTTTTTTCAGCGACAGCGATCCAGATCTCTGGTGTCAGCACACCTTCCATGTCGAGCGTAACAATCACTTGTTTCACAATAATTTTCTCTGGTAGTGTCAATCTGTGTATGTGCGTAGCTTACGTTAGCGTATGTTTTTAGCGTACTAGCGTTTCTACATGTCCATCAACGGACAGACTCTGCCCCGTGATCGATGCGCCAGCTCCTGAGCACAAGAAAACCACTGCAGCAGCAATATCATCTGCGGTCACCATTTTGCGTAACGAGACACGCTGTAATACACGCTCACGCATTTGTTCAATAGTTATGCCTGCCGTTGTGGCGCTAGCAGACAGTACCCGATCTTGCCTGGGTCCTTCGACTATGCCTGGAAGGACTGCATTGACGCGTATGCCATGGGGCCCGAGTTCTGTTGCCCAGGTTTCAGTGAGACCGATGACGCCGTATTTGGTGGCTGAATAGGGAGACCGCTGTGGAAATCCTAACCGACTGGCGACTGAGCCTATATTGATAATGCTGCCGCTGCCTTGCTGCTTCATGGATTTAACCGCGCTGCGAGTACATAAAAATGTACCCGTTAAATTTACATCCATGCATTGCTGCCAATCAGCCAACGTAATGTCATCGATAGCTGCAGTAGGCCCAGCAATTCCCGCGTTATTAATCAGTATGTCTAATCCACCCCATTCAGAGGCTATCGTGCCAAACATAGTTAGCACGTCGGCTTCGCGCTTTATATCTGACACGCTGGTGTGAATTTCGGGGTGTGCTGCTTGAGTATCCGATAAGGCTTGTGTTTTCGTACCGCAGATATGTACTTTGGCGCCGTGTGCCGCCAGCGCTAGCGTGATAGCCAAACCTATGCCCGATGCACCACCCGTTACCAGGGCACGTTGTCCTTGTAGATTGAATGACATGCTTGCGCTCATCGGTAGGTCTCAGCGTTTAATCTAGTTTTATTCCGGCACAGGCTAAGCTAGCCAGTATGCGGTGTGAGAGTAGTTACATACTATACCAGCGCATTTGAAGTGCAAATCAGTTGTTATGCTATTAATAATATTTTTTTGCTGCTTTTCTCTTAATCTTTCAGGGATTACTTTGATAGTCAGTGCTCATCGCACCCGAATTCGTTTACCTGTCATTTTTTTACTCGCATCTTCCAGCGCTCTTTCAAATAAAGCGACATAGTTTGCATGGTCACCACCAAGTATAGATTCTGTGAGTATCTCGCCCTCGTTGTTGATGAACATAATAGTCGGTGTCATCTGTACTTTGAAGCGCTCTGCAAGTACAGCTTCTGTTAAGCGTCGTCCATCAAAATTGGTTACCAGTTTCTGTCCGGTGACAGAAATTTCACGAATGATGGGTGCATCTTTACCAGTACGTTGTTTAAGCAGGGGTAGTAAATAATCGTAGCGGACTATGCGGCAATAGCTGCAGTTGGGTAGTGTAAAAAACACCACGATAGGTTTTTTATCAGCGACCGATAGTTGTGCATCTGTCTGAAAGTTTTCTGCTTTAGGCAGCTCATTGGGTGCAGCGATCGCAAGCGAAACAAACACCATGAAACTCGTGGCTAAACACAATCTATACACTGCCATGACTTTCCTTCATTCGCAAAACACTCCTGATAAGCAATCATTATGTATTCAATCAAGCATGTAACAACAGCATTTGCTTGCTGTCGTCGTTAGCGAGATTACTCGGACAGTCGGCCCACCCAGCGAAAAGATAGTGGTATCCCTATGTTATTTATTTGATACTGAAACTAACTTATTTACAGTCGTCAGTACCGTACGCCCACTGGCATGGAGTAAGCTAATGCTGCCAGTAATTATGGTAAACAACAAATCTGCCGAGGCACATACAGTAAACACATGTCGAAAAGCTCCACACTGATAGAGAAAGCACTCGCATTTTGCGCAGGCAAATTTGACGGCGCACAGCCTGCAGGCGACACGGGTATCTATTGCGTACCCGATCGCACGGAGTTGATTCGAATTCTGCAAGAGGAGGGCAGCGAACCCGATCCCTATCTGACCCTGGCGGCTTTGCTGCGAGAGACCATACGACTTACCAGCACCACTGAAGAAGAAATAGCTCAGGTATTTGGCCCAGAGGTAGCCTTTACCGTGGCAGAGCTAACAGAAAATTCCAAGTTTTCATTAGCCACCAGAAAATCTCTGCGCACGCTGTTCATGCCCTCTTTATCACGCAAAGCTAAGTTAGTGATATTTGCGGAGATCATAGAAACGGTCCGTCAAATCGGTAGCAAAACGGCACCTAAAAGTTGGTCTTTGCAGCACAAACAAGATTATTTTATTTGGGCAGAAAAAACCGTAGCAGCAATGGGAAATATTAATCCGACATTGCTAGCTGTTTATTCAGCCGAGATAGAAAACGCCAAATTAGTCGTTCAGTCGCGAACAGGTAATGCAAAAGTAGCAAGCTAGCAATTTAAGAGTGAAATTTTTGTATAGTCCTCTATTCACTACAAACCCGATAAAACCAGCCATCAGCGAAGCAGTAAATACAGCAATCTTTGATGCATTTACTAAATCAGCTTGTTCACCAAATGCAAGGTTGGTGATGAAAATTGAAATCGTAAAACCTATCCCGCCCAACATACCTGCACCTATAAGATGACGCCAACGCACATCTACCGGTAAGGTACAGATACCCAACATAACTGCAAGCGCAGATAGTAGTGCGACCCCAAGTGGTTT
>CAYUDI010000172.1:0-5639 GCA_964443585.1 uncultured Bifidobacterium sp. | reverse complement strand
AATCTTGCAAATTTTCTGGATGAGCAGGATCGGGATGATGATTAGGAAAATTTCCATCGACTTCACAAAATAATTCTATGACTTCGCATCCCATGCTGCGATACAGATCGCCAGCGACCGCACCTGCAACACCATTTCCGCAGTCCACCGCTATCTTCATAGGGCGAGAAATTTTTACATCACTAATGATGCGCGATAAATAGGCATCGCGAATATCGTGTTGATGATAGTTACCTGCGCCCTGAGAAAATCGGCGGGCAAGTATGCGTTGATACAGCTCTTGTATGGTTTCACCATAAATCGCATCACCGGCAAGCACCATTTTAAAACCATTGTAATCCGGTGGATTATGGCTACCTGTAACCATAATGCCGCTGGCTGCTCCCAGTGTATGAGTCGCAAAATACAGCATAGGCGTAGCAACCATGCCCACATCAATCACGTTCACTCCTGTGGACTGCAAACCCTCAGCGAGTGCAGCAGATAGCGATGGGCCGGATAAACGACCATCACGACCTATAACCACTGTCTTTTCATTTTTTTCTAAGGCTGCACTACCGAAGGATAGACCAATCTGACGTGCAATATCGGTATCCAGCGTTTTGTCTAATACACCACGTATGTCATAAGCTTTGAAAATACCTGGGGTCAGGCTTGCCTTGCTATTTGCCATGTCAGTTCGCTTTCAGTAGATGGGGCGCTTCATCGGGAATTCGCTGCAAACATGCCTCGAGTGCCTCTTCCCATGAAGGTAACTGTGCAAAAGTTTGCTCAAATTTAGCCGTATTCATGACTGAATTTTTGGGCCGTACCGCTGGCGTAGGATAGTCAGCAGTCGTTATAGGATGTAATAGTGGTTTTTGTTGTATCAAAGAATGCGCAAAGATTTTTTTTGCAAATCCATACCAACTTGTTTGGCCACCTGAACACAGATGATAAATACCACTCAAATGATCTGCTGCTGCAAAATCTGGAAATTTTTGTATGATGCTTGCCGTGGCTTGAGCAATAGTCATACTCCAGGTCGGAGCACCTATCTGATCATCAACAATAGACAGTTCCGTTCGAGTCTGCGCAAGACGCAGCATAGTCAGCAGAAAATTCTTTCCGTGCAATCCGTACACCCAGCTAGTGCGCAAAATTACATGAGGAACACCGACTGCAGCAATCGCTACCTCACCTGCCAGCTTGCTGCGGCCATAAGCAGATAACGGACCCGTCACATCAGTTTCTAACCAGTGGCCTGATTTGCCACCGTCATATACATAATCTGTTGAGTAATGAATAATTCCAGCACCAAGACGTTTAGCTTCTTCAGCGAGTACACCCGGTGCTTCTGCATTAATGCGATGAGCCATCGCTTCATCGGATTCTGCCTGATCAACGGCAGTGTAGGCCGCTGCATTCACAATAAGATTAGGATGAATAGAACGAACGACTTCACGGATAGCATCCACATTGGATAAATCCAACTGTGTACGATCAAAGGCGATGATCTCACCCAAACCTGCCAGGGCTTGTTGCAGCGCGCTCCCTACTTGACCGTTGCGGCCGGTGACTAGAATTTTCATGCAAACACGTCGGCAGTAGCTAATGGGATTCCGGCCTTATCTTTGACCGAAAGTAGTGGCTCTTGCTGCAAAGGCCACTCAATACCAAGCACGGGATCATTCCAAAGCAGAGAACGCTCAAACTGGGGCGCATAGTAATCGGTTGTTTTATACAAAAATTCTGCATTGTCACTCGTGACTAAAAAACCATGAGCAAATCCGGGAGGAACCCACAGCTGACGATAATTTTCTGCTGACAAAATAACAGACACTGATTTACCAAATGTAGGTGAACTGCGACGCAAATCAACACAGACATCAAACACTTCACCGGAAGTCACACGTACCAGTTTTCCTTGCGTTTGCTGTAATTGATAATGCAAACCACGCAGTACTCCACGCGCAGAACGCGAGTGATTGTCCTGCACAAACACGGGGGCTAAACCTGTTAATTCTTGAAACTGACGCTGGTTAAAACTCTCGTAAAAAAACCCGCGTTTGTCACCAAACACTTTAGGTTCGATAATTATTACGTCGGGTATCGCTGTCTTAATTGCATTCATACGGTCAGTACACCTTTTCTTTCAGCATACGCAGCAGATACTGACCATACGTATTTTTTTTCAGAGGCTCAGCTAATTTTTCAACTTGAGCTGCAGTGATATAGCCTTTGCGATAGGCTACTTCTTCGGGGCAAGCAACTTTCAAGCCCTGACGCTTTTCTAGGGTGGCAATAAATTGTGCTGCTTCTAAAAGCGATTCATGTGTTCCCGTATCCAGCCAAGCCATACCGCGTCCCATCAACTCGACTTGCAGCTGTTGTTGCTCTAAATAGACCCGGTTGACATCGGTAATTTCTAATTCGCCGCGTGGAGAGGGTTTGATATTGGCTGCAATATCGCACACTTGTTGATCATAAAAATAAAGGCCTGTGACAGCGTAGTTAGACTGTGGGTTCGCGGGTTTTTCTTCTATGCTGACGGCGCGCCTGTGATCATCAAAACCAACTACGCCGTAGCGCTCCGGATCATCGACGTGATAAGCAAATACCGTCGCACCTTCTGACATGGCATTAGCCGCACGCAAGCGCGCGTCCAGGTCATGACCATAAAAAAGATTATCACCTAGGATAAGTGCCGAAGGATGGTTGCCAACAAACTCCCTCCCAATGATAAAGGCTTGAGCCAAGCCATCAGGCGAAGGTTGAACTGCATACTGAATGTTAATACCCCACTGACTACCATCACCCAATAAATCACCAAAGCGCGGTGTGTCCTGCGGTGTAGAAATGAGCAGTATGTCGCGCATACCGGCCAACATGAGTGTCGTCAGCGGGTAATAAATCATAGGCTTGTCGTACACTGGCATGAGCTGCTTGGATACAGCCATAGTGACAGGATACAAACGCGTACCCGATCCGCCAGCCAAGATAATGCCGCGACGATGATTATTTTGTTCAGAACTCATGCAGCACCTTCAGTACGTTGGTTGTAATTACGATCTATCCATTTCAGATAATCGCCTGATTGCACTTTGCGTACCCACTCCTGATTAGCCAAATACCATTGCACTGTTTTGCGCATACCTGTCTCAAACGTTTCGGCTGGACGCCAGCCTAATTCACGCTCAGTTTTACGCGCATCAATTGCATAACGACGATCGTGGCCAGGACGATCGGTTACGTATGTGATTTGTTCACGATAGGATTTTTTTGCTGGCGATAGCTCATCTAATAAATCGCATAAGGTATGCACTACATCGATATTCGCTTTTTCATTCCAACCGCCTATATTGTAGGTTTCACCTGGCTGTCCATCAGTAAGTATGCGGCGTATCGCGCTGCAATGGTCTCCTACAAAGAGCCAATCCCGCACCTGCTGACCATCGCCATAGATAGGTAGCGGTTTGCCTGCTAATGCATTAGCGATAATTAAAGGCACCAGCTTTTCAGGAAACTGCAGTGGACCATAATTATTCGAGCAATTACTGGTTAGAACAGCTAAACCATAGGTGTGGTGCCAGGCGCGTACTAAATGATCCGATGCCGCTTTCGATGCAGAGTACGGACTATTCGGTGCGTAGGGAGTGGTCTCAGAAAAAGGTTCATCACCTGGGTTGAGTGTTCCAAACACCTCGTCGGTGGACACATGAAGAAAGCGAAAAGCTTTTCGATCTGTTTCAGACAAACCGGCGCAATGCGCACGCGCAGCTTCTAATAAACTAAAGGTACCATCCACATTTGTTTTAATGAATTCGCCAGGACCGTGAATAGAACGATCAACATGACTCTCAGCCGCAAAATGCACTATCGCACGCGGCTTGTGTTGGGCCATGAGTTGATTGATTAAATCACGATCGCAGATATCACCCTTAACAAAGTGATGACGATTATCGCCATCCAATGAAGAAAAATTATCCGGATTGCCCGCATAGGTCAGTTTGTCTAAATTGATCACGGGTTCATCTTGCGATGCCAGCCAATCAATCACGAAGTTAGAACCTATGAAGCCAGCCCCGCCGGTTACCAGAATCATGCTAAGACCTTATCATTTCAATAACTACTGTGTTTATTTAACCTTGTATTTTAACGGAGCCCATGAGCTCAGTTAGAAATAGAATAGGTAATGAACTCCCGAAAACCTTTTTCTTGCTCAATTATTAATGACGCTCTTTGTTGTTGGTGACTTACAGGGTTGTGCACGACAACTCGACGAACTAATAGAACGCGTGCTGTCACTATCGTCTGACGCACGCTTTATTTTTGTAGGCGATCTGGTTAATCGCGGTCCAGATTCGCTGGCGTGCCTGCGCAGGCTACGCGCCATGGGTGAACGAGCTCAATTTGTTTTAGGTAATCACGATCTGCATTTACTAGCGGTCGCGTATGGCTTACGCTCGGCCAGCTCATCGGATACCTTAGAGGGTTTACTTGCTGCACCCGACAGAGATGAGCTGCTGTCTTGGCTACGCCAACAGCCGCTGGCAATCATGGCTCTAGACCACCTGATAGTTCATGCCGGTTTGCTGCCGCAATGGACAGCGCAACAAACTCTGGATCTGGCCAATGAGGTTGCTACGGTTTTACGCAGCGAACACTGGCTGGATTTTTTGGGCGCCATGTATGGTAATGAGCCGCTGCGCTGGGAAGATAGCTTGCAAGGCAATGACAGACTACGCTGTATTGTCAATGCGTTGACACGACTGCGCTTTTGCACAGCCGAAGGCGAGATGGAATTTCAAACAAAAGAAGGTCCAGGGCAAACACCCGCTGGCTACATGCCATGGTTCGAGGTACCGAATCGGCGTAGCCAAGACACGACCATCGTATTTGGCCATTGGTCTACGCTAGGCTTAGTGCTACAACCGAATGTGATCGGTCTTGATACAGGCTGTGTTTGGGGAGGTCAGCTTAGTGCGTTGCGATTACACGATCGCGCACTGATACAGGTAGATTGTCCTCAACATCAAAAGCCGGGCTAAGAACTGCTGAGATCATTTCTCTGGTCGTGACTGCTAATTCACGCCTATGCGCACCTGAGGTGGGTATTGCAGGAAGCCGTATTAATTCTGCTTTAATTCCACCGCTCTTGACTATGGCAATCACACTTTCTACGAACGTCATGTCCCCAATAAAATCGGCTGCGTCATGGAGCTGTCCATCTGCATCGACATAGCGTAGAGCATACGGTTGCACGGGCACCTGAGCTTCTATCGCTGCTTCAAATAAATTGGCATGAAAAGGAAGCACGGTACCTTGCGGTGCCGTCGTACCCTCAGGGAAAAAAGCAACGCGCTCACCATCGTGAATACTTTTAACTAATCCAGCATAAATACGTCGCACGTCACTCTGCTTGCCACGCGCAATAAAAATTGTGCCGGTTTTATCGCACAGCCAGCCAATCAAAGGCCAGCTGCGTATATCGGATTTAGCGACGAAACGGCATGGATGGATGGTGTTGATGACGAAAATATCTAACCAGGATATGTGGTTGCAAATAATCAGGGCAGGTGAAACAGGTTCAGCCTGCTGGCTGGCATCAAACGACATGTGTATGCCACAAATTTTGACTAATTGATGTGACCAGCGCT
>CAYUDI010000171.1:0-5741 GCA_964443585.1 uncultured Bifidobacterium sp. | reverse complement strand
CCTACACCGCACCCCAGTAACCACCTGCTCGCTCGTGGTCGATGACTTTCATATCTTCTCCTCTGCTTTGCGCTTCTGCGCTGCTTTTTCCATGCGACGACGTGTCTCTGCACGGAACTCAGGACGGTCAACCGGCACACCTTCCCACACACCCGCACGATCACCTTCGCCGGTATCACCGAAGAAGGCTTTCATGGTGTCCATGCGCGGCTTGTTCGACATTGCAGCATTAATTACGGTGGCTAGCGAACCTGCACCTGCAGGGCCCATCAACGGACGCGCAGAAATTAAATTCGTGAAATACAGTGAAGGAATCGAGAGCTCTTTCGCTGCCTGCACCACCGGCGTTGTGCCTATGGCGATATCAGGCTTGAATTCATGCACTGCTGCCAGATCTTGCTCTAGCGATGCGCGGTATTGCACATGTACGCCACGCGTTTCTAGCCAATCACGATCAGCTTCGCTATACGGAGTTTTTGGACAGGCTGTACCGACGTAACGCAGGTCCGCACCGCTTTCAACTAACAAGCGAGCAACCAGTAATTCGGATCCTTCGTATCCTGAAAGAGTAATGCGACCTTTAATTGGCATAGCGCTCAATGCGCCTTTAATCGCGGGTAGCAATTTGTTTTTAGCTGCATCAATGAGCGCCTGCTCTACATTGCATGCATTACCTATCGCTTGCAACCAAGCTTCGGTACCGTCATGTCCTACCGGCGCTGAACCGACAGCCACACGACCTGCGGCATCAAATTCACGCAAGCTCGCGGTATAAAACGGATGTATAGCAGCCACTGCTGCGCAATCGAGCGCGGTATACAACTCACGCCATTCGCGCGTAGGTACGACTGGGCCTGCAGCTAAACCCATCAAATTCAACATCATGCCGATGATCATCGGGTCGGCTGGGAACATCTCACCCAACAAGGTCACCGTTGGTTTATCAGTGACACGATTAGCCGGTGCAGCTACTGGGCCTGCACCAATTTCAGTACGTGCATAACGCAACATCGCTGCTGCTAATACGTCTTTTGCTTCAGCATGCGTAGGTACACCAAAACCAGGCACATCAATACCGATGATGCGCACCCCATTAATTTCTTTAGGAAGAATTTGTAACGGAACGCCACTGGCTGTAGGCACGCACAAATTAATAATCACGATGGCGTCATAACGAGCAGGATCTGCTTCGGCATGCACGGCATCGCGTATGTCTTCAAATAATTTACCGGTAACTAACGATTCGGAATCAAACGGTACATAACCCACACTGCGGCGGGCGCCGTAAAAATGCGACGTAAACGTCAAACCGTATACGCAACATGCCGAACCGGAAAGTATGGTGGCGGTACGCTTCATGCGCAGACCTACACGCAATGAGCCAAACGCAGGACACATGCTCTGCGGTTGATCGTGCGGACCCTTAGGATAATCTTGTGCGTACTGATCGAGCGTCGCACTTTTACCTGCCGCACGAGCAGCCGCTGTCATCTGATCTTTACCCGAATGGCAACCCATACCATCGCCGGTTAAGGCGTCGGGATTAGCTACGATAGGTATGACTGGATGACTCATCGATTACACCTCGTCGTAAACAACTTCAAGGGTTTGTTTGATGACTTCTGCTTTACCCATCATGTCGGTGAGGGTGGCTGGCTCGAGTACGACATTGCGGCCCACCGTGTCGGCAGAAAACAATCCAAGTAACTCGTCTTGCGACATAGGCTTAGGACGTACCGGCGGTGCATCAGCAACGTTTTGTGCCAAGGTGGCGAACAACTCGCCCCACTGACTTTCAGGACGGCCGATGATTTCGTAGCTTGCGCTCTTGCGGCGTATATCTTCGTTTGCAGGTATGGCAGACAACACCGGTATACCTGCATGCGTTGCAAAGGCTTGTGCTTCACCCGTGCCATCATCTTTATTGATCACCATACCGGCGACACCCACATTGCCACCTAGCTTGCGGAAATATTCCACGGCCGAGCACACATTGTTGGCCACATACAGTGACTGCAAATCATTACTCGCTACGACGATCACTTTTTGGCACATGTCACGCGCAATCGGCAAACCAAAACCACCGCACACCACATCGCCTAAGAAATCGAGCAAGACGTAATCAAAGCCCCACTCATGAAAGCCTAGTTTTTCGAGCAACTCAAAACCGTGAATGATGCCGCGACCACCGCAACCACGACCGACTTCCGGGCCGCCTAATTCCATTGCGTACACACCATCGCGTTTAAAGCACACATCACCAATGGATACTGGCTCGCCAGCGAGTTTTTTCTTCGATGAGGTTTCAATAATCGTGGGGCAAGCTTTGCCGCCAAATAGCAATGACGTGGTATCGCTTTTGGGATCGCAACCGATCAACAACAC
This sequence comes from uncultured Bifidobacterium sp., assembly GCA_964443585.1. Classification (GTDB taxonomy): domain Bacteria; phylum Pseudomonadota; class Gammaproteobacteria; order Burkholderiales; family Burkholderiaceae_D; genus Pernthalerella. The sequence continues at coordinate 3,356 of CAYUDI010000171.1, read as the reverse complement.
TTTTTTGCCTTGCTGCGCCATCATGTACGACAGATTGGCTAGCGTAAAACTCTTACCTATGCCGCCTTTACCGTAAATCGCGATGATTTGCGTTTCCTTAGTCGGCTCGCCGGTATGTACCGGTTCCGGCTCTATCGCTGCTTCAGCGAGCAAGCGATCTTTTTGTATGAAATTCAGCGGTGCTGCCTGATGTTGGTTGGGCGTACTCATTATGCAGTTCTCCAGTCGAGGATCATCTTCAGACAGGCGGGGTCAGTGAATGCCGTGCGGTAGGCTTCATTGGCACTCTGTGGGTTACTGCGGTGTGTAATTAATCCATCAAGCGACAACCGGCCTGACTCAGCTAATTCTTTTACGGCGGTTAAATCCTGTGGCTTCCACTGCGCTGCTACGCGCATACGCGCTTCACGTAAAAACGCAGGAGCAAACGAAAACGAGAGTGGCTGATCATAAAAACCAGCGAGTACGATTTCACAACCCGGTGCGCCACGCGCAATCAGCGAATCCAAAACTTTCGGATCACCACTGACATCGCAAATCGATCGGTAATTCGACCGTTTGTCATATTTAGGGTCCACCACGTCGTAACCCAGAGCGCCAGCACGGCGATCAGGATTGGTTTCCCAAACCACTGGCTTTGCGCCCGCGATTACCGCAAGACGCGCAATCATGCGACCCAACCAATAATCAATTCAGGGCCGCTTGTTCCGGGTGTTGATCCGGGCACGACAATGGCGTGATACGCCGTCGCAGCCAGCGCCAGTAGCGTGCCGCGCTCGCCCAACTGATCCGATATGCGCAATGCGCGCAAGGCTGGTATCACAACGCGCGATGCTGCACCACCAAACAAACCTTTGACGTCACCAAAACAAGCCGCGCCGGGTACAAACACCAGCTCGCCTTCTTTGAAATTGGTGCTGCGACCGGCTTGCGCTACGCGGCCGACTGATTCATAACCCGGCACTAGCGGGTAGCCCATACCCGGAAAGGTCGGCATACGGCCAGACCACAACAGTTTTTCTGTACCCGTGGAAATGCCACTCCAATGGATATCGACGACCACGTCGTTATCCGTCGGCTCGATCAGCGCAAGCTCTCTGACATTGAGCTTATGCGGCTCTTCGACCACCACGGCGTGCGCGTTCATTCCGCACACTCCCGGCGTTCTCGTTGCTCACTTGTCTCGTAATGCAGGTTGTTCATTGCGAACCTGTCGTTTTAGCGGTGACGGCGGTTGCCGATTTCCCGTTCCTGAAGCGACGCGGACGAGCCGACATCCTTTTCAGGGTGATGTGTCATTCTAAGCTGACGCTTTTTGCTGTCAAGTAATAATTACATAAACCCTTCAACTGCTATGGGCAGCCACTTAGTTTGTTATTATTTTTATATTTTTATTTTTTTCAGAGCGGAAATGCTCTTGGGTAAATTCAGACCGCCTCGGCCACCAGCATGCGTACTTGCAGGGGGATACGGGTAGGCAGCAGACGGATTTTTCCAAAGCCAGCCTTCTTGAGAAGTTCACTCAGCTGCTCGGCAGTGCGCGCCTGACCGCGACCCATGGCCAGCAGATAAAAACCGAAATAAGCATCGCCCATGGCTTCAGCACCGGGTGTGCCCGACATGGGCTCTGCCAGCACCAGCGTGCCGCCCTTGGGCAATGCGCGCCGTATCGAGCTCAGTATCGTGCTCGCGCGTTCGTCATCGTGGTCATGGATTACCCTCACCAGCGAAGCAATGTCCGCCCCGGTTGGCAGCGAGTCCGCCAAAAAATTACCGCCATGGGCCTGAGCCCGGTCGCTAATGCCTGCTGTCTGAAACCGCTGCTGCGCATTGGCGGCTACGGGTGGCAAATCAAACAGACTCATTTTTAAGTGGGGATGGCGCTCGGCCACACTCACCAAAAAACGCCCTTCACCACCGCCCACATCCAGCAAATGGCGATGACCACTAAATGAAAACGCATCCAAAATTTCAGCCGCGACCAACGGCTGCGAGGCCGACATTAGGCGCGAATAACTGGCGACTTTTTCAGGTGCGATCTCAGCCGCGCCTGTTAGAGCCGAATCGGCGGTGTAGGGGTAATACTCTGAAAGAGATGGTGGTGGCCCTATGCCGCGCAGTAGCGCTAGCGGATCGGCCAGATCGGCATACAGCACGGCATGATGTTCAACCATGGCCAGTACCGCTTCATTGTCGACTAATGGCGCGCCCAACATGCCCAATCCATAGCGCTGATCGCCCTGGGCATCTAAGCCACGCTTTTCTACTAACTTGAGGGATTGCGCCGCAACCAGCAAACGTTCGGCGGATTCACGGCTCATACCAAACTGATGGGCCAGCACAGACAAACTTTGCGGGCCACGCGAGAGGGTTTTAAATAAATCCAGCTTTACGCACGCAGCGAGCACCTGCGAATAGACAAAGCCTGCCACTAAATCGAATACCTCACGCGCATGACGATGCGCAATCGGGCGGGTCAGTGCAAAGCCTGAAGCAGCCCTTTGAAACGCAGGACTTGAGAGCAGCCGGTCACGCCAACCCAGCAACCAATCTGAAATACTAAGCGTGGCCGCTGACATGCATTTAGGCCGTTATCCGCGTCACCGTCGGCGCAACCCGACGCGTGAGCTCGACTGGAACTAATCGCTTGGATTCCTGGCGCACTAACGTACGCAACTGTGCCGAACCGCGGCAGCTGGGGATCGATGCGCTGGCATAGGCAATTAACTGATCAAAATATTGAATTGCACCCGACAAGCCCAACTCAGCCGCCGAACTGGGACGGCCGTGGGTTGCATCCTGCCCCTTGGGCTTGCCTAAGGATTCGGCATCCAAAGCCACATCGCGTATATCGTCAGCAACCTGATAAGCCTCGCCCAACCATTCACCCAAAGCACGCCACGGATCTGCCGCCACGCCCGCAGCTTGCGCACCGGAGACGGTGGCGGCCACAAACAATGCGCCTGTTTTAGCGCGCTGGTATTCGGTAAGTGCAACGCGTGGCTCGCATTCCCACGCCTGACCAGCCACGATGCCCGAAGGCGCCGCCACACCCGCTGACAGCGTTGCGAACAGCGGGCCCAGTCGTTCAGGTTTGCTGCTGGCAACGGCGGCCAGACTTTGATATGCCGCCACAATCAGGGCGTCGCCAGCCAAAACCGCCAGACGCTCACCATACGCAGCAAAAACAGAGGGACGACCACGCCGGGTCGCCGCATTATCAAAACACGGCAAATCATCGTGCACCAGCGAGGCACAGTGCATGAGTTCTATCGCAGCGCCAGCGGCGGCAGCAATGCTCAAATCGTCAGCGCCACAGGCCTGAGCTACCGCTAATGTCAGGTGAGGACGTATGC
>CAYUDI010000170.1:0-5755 GCA_964443585.1 uncultured Bifidobacterium sp. | reverse complement strand
GCCAAGCTGATAGCATTTGAAGGTGAATTCATTCATGAAGTGGAACTTTGATTAATGCCTTAAATAGCTGAGGCAAATTGTTATCACAGCTTTTAGCTAATCAGTCAAAGAGTCGCACGATCCATATACGCCTCAGCCAAACCGAATGAACAAGGCAACTCTGAAGCAATTCGCAAATTATCTAAATTAAAAAAATCTAACTTTTAATAAGAGCTCAGTTGGATTTGTCGTGTGAGGACTGGATCAAAGAAATTCTTTGCATGTAAGTGACTATCAAGCGCATACCATTTGAGACGAAAAAAAACCGGCATCTTTCGATGCCGGTTTTTTTATTTGGCGTCCCCACGGGGATTCGAACCCCGGTACTCACCGTGAAAGGGTGATGTCCTAGGCCTCTAGACGATAGGGTCAAAACCTGTGGACTTTCGACTGGTGGAGGTAAGCGGGATCGAACCGCTGACCTCTTGCATGCCATGCAAGCGCTCTCCCAGCTGAGCTATACCCCCCTGTGCAGCAGAAGCGGGATTATAGCCGAATCTTTTCCCGACTGTAAATCTCTGTAGGTGGTAAAACTTCATAGCACATACTGATTTATACGATCTAACACGACATTCCGACCAAATAGAGCCAACACAACGTCGACGGCAGGCGTCTGCAACTGGCCTGTTACCAAAAGCCGCAAAGGCATAGCCAGCAATGGCATTTTCATCTGATGATCTGCCAAAACCTGCTTGATCAGGCCTGCAATCGCCTCTTTGCTCCACTCAATAGTAGAGGCTGTGTCCACAAACTGTTTTAACGCTGCGCGTGCAGGGTCTGTCAGATGTTGTGCCAATAAGGCAGGATCTGGTTTGGGCTGACGGTAAAACATCATCGCCGCATCAGCTAATTCATTCACGGTATTGGCTCTATCCTTGAGCACTGCAATGACGTCACTTAGCTTGGGGCCACCGGCTAGCTGTGCACCATCACGCTCCAACTCAGGCATCGCCAAAGCAGCGAGTCGGGAGTTATCAGCGAGTTTTATGTAATGGTTGTTTAACCAAGCGAGTTTTTCTGGATTAAATTGTGCCGGGGATTTGGTGAGATTATCCAAATCAAACCATGCGCAAAACTGATCCATCGTAAAGACTTCTTCATCACCATGGCTCCAACCTAATCGCGCAAGATAATTGAGCATGGCCTCAGGCAAGTAGCCTTGTTCGGGATAGTCCATCACGCTTACAGCGCCGTGACGCTTGGATAGTTTTTCACCGTCAGATCCTAAAATCATGGGTACATGGCCGTACACAGGCAAAGCCGCACCCAGTGCTTGCAAAATATTGATCTGGCGCGGCGTGTTATTGACATGATCGTCACCACGTATGACATGGGTGATGCGCATATCCCAGTCATCCACCACAACACAAAAATTGTAAGTCGGCGTACCATCGGGCCGCGCAATGACTAAATCATCCAGCTCACGATTAGAAATCGTAATACGACCCTTCACTGCGTCATCCCAACTAACATCGCCATCGAGCGGATTACGAAAGCGCACGACGGGCTGACGGCCTGCGGGTATGGGAGGTAACTGCTTACCGAGCTCGGGGCGCCAGATACCGTCATAGCGCGGCTTGTCACCCGCTGCGCGCTGTCGTTCACGCATTGCCTCGACTTCTTCTGGCGATGCGTAGCAATGGTAGGCAGTTCCCTCGGCCAGCATTTGTGCAATCACCGCGCGGTAGCGATCCATGTGCTGCATCTGATAAAACGGGCCTTCGTCATGATGCAAACCCAGCCATTGCATGCCGTCGATGATGGCTTGTACAGCTTCTGGGGTGGAGCGCTCGAGATCAGTATCTTCTATGCGCAGGATAAATTTGCCATGGAAACGACGGGCATAAGCCCAGGAAAACAAGGCAGTTCGGGCACCGCCTAGGTGTAAATAGCCGGTCGGGCTGGGTGCAAAACGGGTGCGTACAGTCATTTGGTAGGTAATTTAATGAGGTGATGGCGACCATCCATGCTGCCGCCTTGAAGAAAGCGCTATTTTAGCGGTAGGCCCGATAATAAGGCCGCACTGATAGAATCCTGTTTTTGTTTCTATCTTCCAATCGACCGCCATGAGCGTTGTCCCTCCAAATACCCACCCACGCACGCTGTTTGTTACCACTGCCCTGCCCTATGCCAACGGTGCATTCCATATTGGCCACATCATGGAATACATACAGGCAGATATCTGGGTGCGCTTTATGCGCATGCGTGGCCACGAAGTTCATTTTGTGTGCGCCGACGATACCCATGGCGCGCCGATCATGATTGCGGCTGAAAAGGCTGGAGTAACGCCTCAGGAGTTTGTTGCGAGCATAGCTTCAGGTCGTAAGCAATACCTGGACGGTTTTTATATCAGCTTCGATAACTGGCATTCGACGGATGGCATAGAAAATCACGAGCTATCACAAGAAATTTATCGGCGGCTGCGTGACAACGCACAATTGATAACGTCGCGCTCCGTAGAACAGTTTTTTGATCCGGTAAAAAATATGTTTTTACCAGATCGTTACATTAAAGGCGACTGCCCGAAGTGCGGAGCCAAAGATCAGTATGGCGATTCATGTGAAGTGTGCAGTGCTGTCTACGCACCAACCGATCTTAAAAACCCCTATTCCACATTAACTGGTGCAGCACCAGTGATGAAATCGTCAGATCACTATTTTTTCCAGTTGTCTGATCCTAAGTGCGGACAATTTTTGCGCGACTGGGCCTTGGATCCTGAGCGCTTACAACCCGAAGTGGCTAACAAAGCGCGTGAATGGTTAGAAAGCGATTCTGGTCTGGGTGACTGGGATATTAGCCGAGACGCGCCTTACTTCGGCATTGAAATTCCCGATGCGCCGGGCAAATATTTTTATGTTTGGTTAGATGCACCGATTGGTTATCTCGCGTCGCTTAAAAACTATTTCAGTAAAACCGGGCGTGACTTTGATGCCTTCATGGCAGATCCGCACACTGAACAATATCATTTTATTGGTAAAGATATTACGTACTTTCACACGCTCTTCTGGCCGGCGGTGCTGCATTTCGCTGGCATGAAAGTACCCAACAATATTTTTGTGCACGGTTTTATTACGGTCAGTGGTGAAAAAATGTCCAAGTCACGCGGCACAGGCATTTCACCACTGCGCTATCTGGATGTAGGCATGAATCCTGAATGGCTACGCTACTACATTGCCGCCAAATTAAATTCACATGTAGAGGACGTTGATTTCAATCCTGAAGATTTTGTTGCACGGGTAAACAGCGACTTAATTGGCAAATACATTAACATCGCCAGCCGCGCCGCCGGATTCATCGCTAAAAAATTCGATGGCAAGCTGGGTATGACTTGGGCTACCGATAGCGATAGTTTTCTCTCTGCCTTACGCGCTGCCGGCCCGGAGGTTGCCGCACTTTACGAAGCCCGGGAATACGGCAAGGCACTGCGCACAGTCATGGAACAAGCCGACAACGTAAACGCGTATGTCGACGCCAACAAGCCGTGGGAACTGGCCAAAGACACCGCTAACAATGCCAAGCTTCAGGAAGTGTGTAGTCGTCTGCTCGAAGCCTTTCGCATACTGACAATTTATCTCAAACCTGTTCTGCCATCGTTAGCACTGCAGGTTGAGCACATGATGAATCTTGCTCCTTTGACCTGGACGGACAGTGTGCATGCCATGCCCGATCAGCATGTAATCAAACCGTATGCGCATTTAATGACACGCGTGGAAGCCGCTATGTTGGATAAACTATTTGAACCAGCTGTAGAGGACACTCCTGCAACTGTAGCTACAGGCACTGAGCCACTCGCAGCTGAAATTTCTATTGATGATTTTTCTAAAATTGACTTACGAATTGCAACGATCGTTGATTGTGAGCTGGTTGAGGGCTCAGACAAACTACTGCGCTTAACGCTGGATGTGGGTGAAGGTCGACTTCGGAATGTTTTCTCGGGCATTAAATCTGCCTACAAACCAGAAAATCTGAAAGGCAAGATGACTGTCGTGGTTGCCAATCTAGCACCGCGCAAGATGAAATTCGGCGTCTCGGAGGGTATGGTTCTGGCGGCGTCTGCCGCTGATGAAAAAGTAAATCCTGGTCTTTATATACTTGAGCCGTGGCCCGGCGCACAACCAGGCATGCGGATTCGATGAGAAAACCCTGGCGCGCGGTAAAATACGGCACTTTTGCAACATGCTGCTGATTGGGTAACTATGTTTAAGAAAAAAAATGGCTATGTCTCTGAATTTACTCAGTTTTTAGCTGAAATGAAGCATCAGGACCCAGCTATTGAAGAAGGCCAGCGCAGCGGTCGCGCGCGTCTGTGGGACAAAGAACCGACCGACCTCGACAGTCAGCGTCGGTTGCAAGAATCTCGCGTTAAACAGCAAGCTTACGTGTATCAACAGCATTAACTTGGTGCGCACCAGTGAACATCGCTACTGAAACCACCGTTGACAGCACCCCCGATGTAATCGACGGTGTCGCGTTTGCCAAGCTCTATGGTGAACCACTATTTAAGCTACCCAACGATTTATATATTCCTCCGGATGCACTTGAGGTTTTTCTCGAGGCCTTCGAAGGACCTCTTGATCTTTTGCTTTACCTGATCCGTAAGCAAAATTTTAATATTCTGGATATTCCGCTGGCACAAGTCACGCTACAGTATCTGGAATACATTGAACAAATCAGAAAACGCAATCTAGAGTTGGCCGCAGATTATTTGCTGATGGCCGCTATGCTCATAGAAATAAAATCGCGCATGCTGCTGCCTTTGAAAAAGGTGCAGGGCGACGAAGAAGTACTCGATCCACGTGCAGAATTAGTTCGACGTCTGCTCGAATATGAGCAAATGAAACTAGCTGCATTTCAACTCGACACGCTACCGCAAGTGGGTCGTGACTTTATACGCACACAAATTTTTGTCGATCACACGGTAGTTACGCGCTTTCCGGATGTGAATGTTGTGGATCTGCAATCGGCATGGAATGATTTGTTACGTCGTGCCAAACTCACTGCGCGTCACACCATCTCACGCGAAGAACTATCAGTGCGTGAACACATGAGCTCCATACTGCGTCATTTGCAGTCAGCCAAATTTGTTGAGTTTCATGATCTCTTTGATCCCACGCGCGGCGTACCGGTCATTGTTGTTAATTTTATCGCCCTGCTGGAATTAGCCAAGGAAACCTTGATCGAAATAACGCAGGCTGAAGCCTTTGCACCCATCTATGTCAGGCTTTCCTACTCGCCTACGTAACAAAACTCGATCAGTGATAAGACGACTGGTCGAATCAACATGATTTATCTTGGCATCTGAAACCTATCTATCGATATGAAAATCGTCTCTTCCATTGATGAGTTGCGCGACCAGTTACGTGGGCAGCTGCGCACGGTGTTCGTTCCCACTATGGGTAATCTGCACGAAGGCCATCTGTCGTTATTGCGGTTAGCGCGCAAACATGGCGATCCTATTGTGGCGTCTATCTTCGTCAATCGCCTGCAATTTGGGCCCAATGAAGATTTTGACAAATACCCAAGAACCTTTGCTGCAGATATTGAAAAACTGGAAAAAGAAGGTGTGTATGTGTTGTTTGCACCGACAGAACGCGATCTGTATCCGGAACCACAAGAATTTCGAGTGCAGCCCCCTCCTGATCTGGGCAATATTCTCGAGGGAGAATTCCGCCCTGGATTTTTCACTGGCGTTTCCACAGTAGTACTTAAATTATTT
>CAYUDI010000169.1:333-5789 GCA_964443585.1 uncultured Bifidobacterium sp. | reverse complement strand
GCTCGTAGAGGCTGCCTGCGCACTTGCTATGGAAACAGATACATCATTGTTTGACATCTTGCAGCATGATGAGCGTGTGTATAGCTTGATTTCCAGAGACGATCTTCAGAAGATACTTGATCCTGTCAATTATCTGGGTCAGGCAATGGCGTTTGTTGATCGCGTACTCACGCAGCATCGTCAGCGCAAACACTGATTGCCGGATCGAACATATTTTATCTATAGGAGTACGTATGCCTTTTTTTGAAACAGGCACCGGCCGTTTGTATTACGAAATTGAGGGTCCAGAACAAGCGCCGGCATTGGTGTTGTCTAACTCACTAGGCACCAACCTGTCGATGTGGTTACCTCAACTGCCTGCACTGTCCGAACATTTTCGCGTAGTGCGCTATGACACTCGTGGACACGGCCGCTCTGATGTAACGCAAGGCCCCTATACCATCGCTCAGTTAGGTAAAGATGTACTTTCCTTAATGGATGAATTGACTATACCGCGTGCTCATTTTTGTGGTTTGTCTATGGGTGGCATGACAGGTATATGGCTGGGTGTGCATGCATCTGCGCGTATAAATCGTTTAGTACTATGTAATACCAGTGCAGCTATTGGCGTACCTGAAATATGGAACACGCGGATTACTAAAGTTAAGCAAGACGGTATGGAAAGCATCGTCGAGAGCGTGCTTGAACGATGGTTTACAGCTGATTTTCTGGCGCATGCCCCGGCGCAGGTTGAACGGGTAAGAAAAATGCTGCAAGAAACGTCGGCTGAGGGCTATATCGCGAACTGCGCTGCTGTTCGCGACATGGATCAACGTGCAGATGTGGGTTTGATTGTGGCACCAACCTTAGTCATAGGCGGTAGGCATGACAAAGCGACACCACCCGAGCACGGCGAATTAATCTCGCGCGCTATCAAAGGCTCACGTTACGTAGAACTTAATGCGGCACATTTATCGAACTGGGAAGTCGCACAGGCGTTTACTCAGACCGTACTCGATTTTTTGCTCAGCAAATAAACAGGTCATTAATATGGATGAGAAGCAGCGATTTGATGACGGTATGCAGGTTCGTCGAGCTGCGCTGGGGAATGCGCACGTAGACCGCGCGGAGGCTAACCGCACAGAGTTAACAACGGAATTTCAAGATCTGATCACGCGCTATGCTTGGGGAGAAATCTGGACACGCCCCGGGCTGGCACGACATACTCGCAGCCTTATGACGATATGCATGATGGTGGCCCTGGGTCGCGAAGAAGAATTAAAACTGCATTTGCGTGCCGCATCTAACAATGGTGTTACTCGTGACGAGATTAAGGAAGCCTTACTACAGACAGCTATTTACTGTGGTGTACCCGCAGCGAACTCAGCATTTGCTGTGGCACAAAAAGTATTTTCTGAAATAGATGCTGCCGCTACTTAAGGCGCTACGAGTGCAGTTGTCGAGTTGAGTTATATTTAAACGATGCGGGCGATGATCAGCAGACGCACGTTGCAATTATAAAAATAAGAGAGGTTGTTATGCTTTCATCCGAGCCAAATGCTAAGCCACAGGTAGCTGTTATGGGGGCGGGGTCGGTAGGATGCTTTTTTGGCGCCATGCTTGCCCGTGCAGGTTTTTCAGTCACATTGATAGGCCGGCAGGTTCATGTTGATGCAGTTAACCAGCATGGCCTGTTGCTAGAGACTAAAAAGTTCACAGAGCACGTGGCCATGAAAGCCGTTACAGACGTCTCAGGTGTGAGTGGCGCTGGTCTAGTACTGTTTTGCGTTAAATCGACTGACAGTGAATCAGCAGCGCGTGAAATGGCACCTTACCTCGCTTCTGATGCGGTGATAGTGACATTGCAAAATGGTGCCGAGAGTCCAGAACTTCTGAGGAAGATTTTGCCGCAGCGTGTGATACCCGCAGTCGTGTACGTGGCCACTGAAATGGCAGGCCCTGGACATGTGAAACATCATGGTCGCGGCGAATTAGTGATTGGTAATGCTCCCGAAAGCACAGACATACAACACTGGTTTCAAGCAGCAGGTGTGCCAGTAGAGGTGTCGCCGAATGTCATGGGTCCGCTGTGGGGTAAGCTCATTATTAACTGTGCTTACAATGCCTTGTCGGCAATCGCACAAAAAATGTATGGTGAAATGGTGCAGGTTGATGGCATACCAGCGCTGATGGAAACCGTGGTGACTGAATGTCTGGCGGTGGCACGCGCCGAGGGTATAGAGGTGCCAGGCGATATGCACGAAACAGTACGTCACCTTGCCAGTACTATGGCAACTCAGTATTCATCGACTGCTCAAGATATAGCTCGCGGTAAAAAAACAGAGATTGATTATCTCAATGGTTATGTGTGCAGGCTGGGACAACAACACGGTATACCTACGCCAGTTAATCAGACGTTACTTACCCTGGTTAAGCTAGTGGCTAAAAATTAAATAAGGGAGAACTCTACAATGAACCAACAAGCATTTGAGCAGTTAATGAAAACTGAAGGTTTTGAAACCGTGGTGGTCGAGCGTCCGGCGAATGGCTCCATGGATTTGCACACGCATCCTTTCGACGCACGTGCATTGATACTCGATGGTGAAATTACGATAGTGGCTGAAGGTCGTACTCAACATTGCAAAGCAGGGGATATGTTTGCGCTCAATGCCAATATTCCGCACACCGAAGTATATGGCCCGAATGGCGTACGCTATGTCGCAGGACGCAGAGAGCAGGTATAAAAGTTACCTATATATCCAATGGTAATCATGGATCCGTAGATGAGATTATCAAATACTACGTAGGATATGAATTCATCCAATGAGAGTCATAGCCCCTGCGTAAAGGTGTGGGTATTCACAGCTTAGCCCATTTGTAGTTAGCTAAGCAGTACGCTCTTGGCAGTCATTTTATCTATAGGTTTGAAATACTCTCGAGCATAGGCCAGTAGTTGTCGGCTACTGGGATGGTCTATTGTTTCTATACCGAGGATTTTTTTAGCTATCAAAGGGTCATGCTCGTGCGCGTGACGAAACAACGCTAGCTTGGCCGAGCCTGGACCGACGATGAGTATTTCACTGGCATTCGCGACAGCCTCAATTACTTCATGCAGATACGGTTGCTCTGGTAAGGCATGTCCAGAACCTACGGCTCCTGCTTTGTGATGCAAGTGGGTGTGTTTGGAACGGGTGTGTATGATCTCGCTTTCGCTAGTAGATTCGTTAAATTGAATTACATGCGCTTCGCGATGATCTATCCAAATAACGGCATGATCTAATGGCATACTGGCTCCTTGTAAGGTAGGAGCCAGTATTACTTCCTAATGCAAATGCAGCCTTGATTCACATCAAAATGATCAGGCCGTCATGCATTTAACCCACCAGATCAACGCGGCCAGAAATATCCATGATGCCTGTAATGACGCTTAGCTTGGGATGACGTGCATTGACTTCTTTGCGGAACGCCACGAGTGCTTCTGCATGCGAACCTGTTTCAACTTCTTTTTCAGCGACGCCGCCAGCACCAAAAGCAAGCTTTGCTGCACCACAGTCCCGGTGCGATAGAGCCACTACTCGTTTGATGTGATGCAGGCCAACGGTGATGTCCAGATTGTCCCAAAAGGTTTTATGCCATGCAGCGAATTTTGGATGCACTGCACCGAGTGGGCCGCCGGCCATGACAAAGTGACTGTAGTTATCACCCAGTTTTTCGCGATCAACACCAGACAGCAAACCCATGTATTGCCAGCTCAGGGTGGTAAAGCGTGGATCGATGCAATTGACCAGCATCGCTTCATAGTTACCACCACCGGCCATAGCGCGACCAGGAACAAATCCCATCATGCCACCAGCTAAGACAGCAGCGCCAGTTGCCAGGAATTGGCGACGTGACGTGCCAGCGGGAGCGGGAGTACAGCATGGGCAATCGGATTGATGCAGCTGGCCGGGCAGCGTTTCAATAATTGTATCGGACACAATAATTCTCCTTATATGAATCAACACTGCGGGGCCAGAGTTAACGACCCGGACGGTTGCAGCAGTTAGCTTAGGATAATCCTCTGAGATCTTCCTTGCATGGTTTTTGTTAGTAAAAATGAATTATTTTTACAGGATTTACGCCGAAACATTCAACGTCATTAGCTTAATCGAGTTGAGTGTTCACGTTCTTTAGGGCCGCTGAGTATATTCTTTGTGTAAGGGCCTACAGAAAGAGACGTTCGATACGATTAACCATGACGAGAAGCATAGCAAGTAGGCAGGTATGTTGAAAACGCCACGAGCTAAGTAATTAAATTTTTTTAATGCGGCCAAGTCCAAAACGAATGGCTTTTTACAGAAAGACCTGACGGGAAGGTCATGAAAATGAACGCTACTACTCTAATTACCACGTTATTAATGGCGGTTGCCTGCACAAGTGCGAACGCAAACGACGCTAAGCATGATGATCATGGTGCTGGGCATGAGCCTGCAGCAAAAGCGGCTGCACCGGCAAAACCGGCCGACGCCAAGCCTGTGGCCGACGCCAAGCCTGTGGCCGAAGCTAAGCCGACAGCAGAAGCCAAGCCAAGCACGGATGCTAAACCGGCAGAAGACGTCAAGGTAGCGGCAGATGCAAGTACAGAAGCGCCAGCTAAGTCTGCACCGAAAAAGAAAAAAGCCAAGAAAGTAGCGAAAAAACAGTTAGCCAAGCCGGCTGATGACAAAGCACCAGATGCAGCGCATGCTGACGCAGGTCCTGCAGCACCAGATGCTCCGGGTGACAAAGCGTCCGCCCCGCACGCAGCACCTGTTGCTGCTGCTGTGGTTGCAGAGCCGAGCAAACGACTGAAACTAAAAAAAGCCTACCCAGGTGGGGTTCCGGTGGCGGCTGATGTACAAGCTGCAGCTGGGCATGATGCAACTGCACCTGCGCCTACTCCTGCACATGATGCCCATGCATCAGCATCAGCACCAGCACCAGCACCAGCACCAGCACCAGCACCAGCACCCTCGGCTGCAGCACCTGCAGCTCCAGCTCCGGCACATGGTAATCACACGGCTGAACCCAAAGTTGCAGCAGCCAGTTCTGCACATGATGTTCCTGCAGCAGTTCCGGCAGCTCCGGCAGCTCCGGCAGTAGATGCGCACGCGGCTCACGCATCACCTGCGGTGGTCGAAGTCAGTAAACGTCTCAAACCAAAAGCATCATTGCCAGCAGCGCCTTCAGTTGCGCTTTCAACGGCGGCACCCGCAGCAGCTGAATCACCTGCACCTAAGGCAGAACACCATGCTCCCGCTGCAAATGACCACCAAGCTGCGCCAGTTGCGGCGCATAGTGATCATGCACACGCCGCTGAAACTCATGCAGCTGCTGCAGTACCTGCAGCCCCGGCACCTGCAGCTCCTGTTGCGGCCAAAGTATTACCCGGACATTCAGGTCATGCGCCTATTTCTGTACCTGCTGCTCGTGCAGCGGTTGAAGAGTGTGATTTACCT
>CAYUDI010000169.1:0-323 GCA_964443585.1 uncultured Bifidobacterium sp. | reverse complement strand
GAAGTGGCTGCATTGTTTGATCGCTGGAACAATTCATTGAGAACAGGTGACCCCAGAAAAGTGGTCGCTAATTACGCGCCTAATTCCATACTTCTGCCCACGGTATCTAATCGTGCTCGCTTCACAATCGCAGAAAAGGAAGACTATTTCACTCATTTTCTGATGCGTCGTCCTGAGGGCAGTATTGATGATCGTCTGATAGAAGTCGATTGCAATAGTGCCACTGATGCAGGTTTGTATACTTTCCGTTTCGCTGATGGCAGCAAGGTCAAAGCTCGGTACTCTTTTTCTTACAAGAAAATAGGGTCTGATTGGTTGATCAC
>CAYUDI010000168.1:0-5810 GCA_964443585.1 uncultured Bifidobacterium sp. | reverse complement strand
ATCTAAAAACGCTACCCATACGGGTAATCCGTGATTTTTTGCTTCTTGTAGCGATTTTGACAGGTGATCAAATAAAGAGGCTCGGTTACTGACACCTGTGAGCGTGTCGTGGGTTGCCTGATGAGCGAGCTGTTTTTCGAGTGTCTTGCGCACCGAAATATCACGCACCACCATTTGTATCGCTGGTCGCCCTGCAAATATAACAAAGGCGCGCCTGACTGAAGCCTCGAATGACGAGCCATCAAGACGCAGAGCAAATTCTTCAGTTTGTTTTGGTTCAGCACCCTGTTTGAGAGCTTTGATTATTTCAGTTGCCTGAGTACGGTTTTGAGGTGCTGTGATGTCAAGAGCACTCATGCTTTTTAAGGTTCGAGAATGACTTTCCTTAAAGAGTAGTCGCGCAGTATGGTTTACGAATACTATTTTTCCCTCAGACTCGATCAGAATGGCGTCCGGCGACAGCTCAACGATTAACCGGTATCGCTCCTCACTATCTGCGAGCGCAGTTAATGCGCGTTGACGTTCGCTTGCTTGTTTGTATAGTTCGCGACTTTTTTGTTCAAGTAGGCGCTCAGCTTCTTCGCGTGCACGCTTCTCTCGGCCTAATTTACGAGTGAAAATATCATCACGACTCTGCATGAGGGACAGTGTGCAAGATAAAACGCGTATGAGCACCCGTTGTCTCGGGCAAGTCAGTTCTCTCTATTGTTATTTTCTCCGAAAAATGCGCTATGCAGCCTTCAATTAACCCATGCGCAAAATCAGCCAATGGCCGGCTTGATTTATAGATAAAAAGCATACGATGATCGTTAAGAGTTTCATACTCAAAAGCGGGTAATTCAGCACCGTCGTAGAGTTTGCGAACTTCTACATGGACTTCATTGTCTAGCACTTTGAGTAATTCAAAAACGCTGGTGTGGGAGGTGATGTACTCTGGATGTATGACGGTAAATCGCTGAAATAAATGTCGGCCAAAATGCTTCAGTAAATCGGGCACAGAAATGGCGCTGCGTAATGAGAGCTGATGAACTAACTGCATCATCTCATCGTGCGCATAGGTACCTATAGACGTGTAGGCTCCGCCGGACGCAAGCGTCGAGGCTTCTATGATGTCATCGACCATCTGGAGAGAGAATTGATCCTCTACCATATCGATGAATTCGCGAAAGACGAGACCTTTCATTTTTACTAAATGAAAAATTGACTTAGGGTAAATAAAATGTACCATAAGTCAATTACATATTACATACCAAAAATTATAGTTAAAATTTTTGAAATACTATGGCGGTTTGATGTAATTTTGAGGGAAGAAAGCAGAGGCGAAGAGTCGTTGTTAGTACTTTTAACAACGAGGGGTAGAAATAAATAACATGCAGGACTGCGGGGTTAGACAGTTCGTCGATGGTAGCACTACCTAAATCTGGATGGCAAAAATGATGGCCGTCTGACCACTAGTGAATCTATACTGCCTTACAGAGCAAATTGTAATTTTTGATCTATCAACGCATGCGTTAAGTAGCCAGGCAAGCTTTACCAGCGTTGAGTTACTCAATTACTCAACGCCGATAAACAATGGTGCATGGTCACGCAGCATTCGCGCTTAATTGTTGTACGGTGCCACGGGTAGCACTGGCGCCTTGGCAAAATTTGCAGGAACATCGCCCGTTAAGGTCTGTAAAAAAGCGACGATATGGTTCACATCGTCATCACTGAGTTGCTTACCCAGTTGTAGCCTGGCCATGACGCGGACTGCATCATCCAATTTGGCGACAGAGCCATCGTGAAAATAAGGCGGAGTCATAGCCACATTGCGTAGTTGCGGTACTTTGAAGATAAACATATCTTCCGGCTTTTGAGTATCGTGAAATTTCCCTTTATCGCGGCCTTTTAAAAGTTCTTGTTCTTTGCTGCCTGTAGCCAGCCAGTAGTCTTCAGTTAAACCAAATTTTTGAAAGCTTTGTCCACCCACTGCAACGCCACTGTGGCAACCGGCGCAGCCAACACTCATGAATTTATCCAGGCCGATTTTCGCTTCTTTACTAATGGCACGTAAGTCGCCCTTTAAATAACGATCAAACGGGGCAGGGGTAAGCAGAGTACGTTCGAAAGCACCAATCGCAGTTGCCCAGTTTTCTGCAGAAACAGGGTCGGATTCATTAGGAAATGCTTCGTCGAATTTTTTTGCATAGCCCAATGTTTTTAGTTTAGCTTCGGCTTCGGCATAATTTTTATTACCGTAGGCAAGTGGGCTAAGCAATGCTTTCATTGCCTGCTCTTCGACGGTTAAGCGATTGCCGCCGTAGTGTTGAGCGACAAGCAAAGGAGTATTGAAGACAGTAGGTGCGTTACGGGGTAATTTTTTCCCGTTCAACCCAACCGAGAGAGCCAGCGAATCTCCCCCGTGATAACTGGGACTGTGACAAGCAGCGCAACTCATGCGTCCATCCGTAGAAACCCGGGTTTCAAAAAACAACGTTTTTCCGAGTTCTTCTCGTGCAGCAGAATGTGGATAGTCATCTACACGCACACTATCTGGCAGGGGACTGAAGAGAGCTTGCGCACGCGCAAGCAGAGCCTTGTCAGTATCTTCGGCGTTTACCAAGCCAACGATAGCTATAGAACAAATAGCCGTTATGGTAAGTGCGAAGCGAGTGATTATTTTTAGTTTCATGGGTTGCTCCGGAGCTTCGATAGTTTGAAATATGTGTTTTTACGATACTGCTTGTTTACCCACTATTCTGCACGATTGTTGGCTACCTGCCATGCCTAATATACACAATGCAGACATTAATTACTAAATTAGTAATTAAAGCTGAGTATCTACTCACCTAAGTGAACTCCAGACAGAGATTTCATGAAATGCATGATTGCAATGAGAGAGCGGCCTGCTTAGACTCGTCACTTGTTTTCTCATCCCAACTACTACATCGGTACCACGTGACTTCTAGTCTCTTTTCTCTTCCCACATACACTTTCAAGCAGTTGACAGCTCACGGACTGCAAACAAGGCCATTGACACTTTGGCGTTCGGCGCTGCTGTTAGTAGCCGGCTCGCTGTGCTCACTAACGCTGGCGGCACCGGCTAACTGGACGAATGATTTAAATCGCATCAGCGACGCTGACTGGACACGTGATCGAGCAGCGCATTTGCTGGAGCGCTCAGGCTTTGGTGCCACACCCGAAGAAATCAATGAGTTTGCCAGGCTAACGCCTGTACAAGCGGTGCGCCGATTAGTGCGTTATCAGCGGATTGCCAATCCTCAGCCAGCATTTGTCCACTCGGGTGCCTTCGATCCAGGTTTGGATCCATTTGCGACTTCGCGACCCGCAGCTACGGAATTGGCTCGCGATACCGGGCAATCACTTGGAGTGAAAGTCAAGCCAGAGGGTAACCGTCGCATGCAACAAGTCGCCGACAGGTATTTGTACTGGCTACGTGCCAGCAAATTAGAAAATCAGCGCATAGGGTATTGGTGGGCGAATCGCATGCTGACCACACGTCGTCCGCTGGAAGAAAAAATGACGCTGTTTTGGCATGGGCATTTCGCAACTGGCGAAGAAAAGGTTCGCGACTATCGCAAAATGCTCAAACAAAATGAATTATTTCGAGCTAAGGCCACGGGTAATTTTCGCGATCTGTTAATCGGCGTAGCGCAGGATCCAGCCATGCTGGCGTATTTGGACGCGGCGGTTAATGTAAAAGGTGCACCCAACGAAAATTTTGCGCGCGAAATCATGGAGCTATTCACCATGGGCGTGGGTAATTACACAGAAGAAGATATACGTGAAGCAGCTCGCGCTTTCACTGGCTGGAATTATCGTGATTTAGATTTTGTAGTCAATCCATCCCAGCATGATGCCGACGTGAAAAAAGTATTGGGTCGCACAGGAAAATTTGATGGCGTGCAGGTGATAGACATTATTTTGGCGCAACCTATCACGGCTGAATTTGTCGCCAGCAAGTTGTATCGCTTTTTTGTACGTGATGATGTGTCGCCAGAACTGCGTATCAAACTAGGCAAGCTGTTACGTGATTCACGCTATGAGATTGCCCCTTTTCTTGAAACGATATTCAGTTCACGTGATTTTTATAGTGATGCCTCAGTTGCCACGCATATTAAATCACCAGTAGAGCTCGTCATTTCTACTTACCGAAAAATGGGGTTAAGTGAAGTGCCTGGCATTCCAGATTTCAATGAATTAACTGATGCTATGGGGCAGAAATTAATGTTCCCGCCGAATGTGGCTGGCTGGGCCAACGGAACGAGCTGGATCACTCCGGGGTTGCTGCTAGTCCGTGGAAATTTTATTTATGACACGGTTTTCCCACCCATAGATTTCGTGGCTAGCGATCGTGTGCCTGGCAGTCAGTACCAAATCATTCCAGTGGCTGAACAGCTGGCCATGGGAAAGGATGTAACGACTGCTACCAAGCCCGACGGTAAAGAGTTGAGCTCTATGTCTATGCAGGCAGATCGTGATGAAGATTTCAATACACGTTTGGCTAGTTATCACGCATGGCGCAAAGCCATAGAAAAAGTGAAACCCATACCGCGTGCAACGGCTCAGTTAGATGTATCTGCCATGGTGCGTGCTGCGGGTTGCAAGACTACGCAACAAGCGGTTGATCATTTACTGCTTCGATTTTTAACCACGCCGGTGAGCGCAGAACTACGAACAAAAATTGCTGAGTTGTTAGCCGCCGACCTGGGTACCACTGATTTAAAAGCAGCCGACAGTTACATGGAGGACGCCTTGCGCAATGCACTGCATGTCATTTTGTCGCTGCCCGATTACCAATTAGGATAATGAGTATGTCAGACCACCACATTGATTTAACGCGTCGTCAGTTGCTCTCGGCGTTGGCAGGCGCAGGTCTGTCAGCGGGTATGCCGTGGATGCCCGCACAGGCCGCGCAAACCAATGCATCGCGTCGCATTTTGGTTGTGATGGAGCTCTCCGGTGCCAATGACGGGTTGAACACACTCGTGCCCTATGCCGATGATGCTTACTATCGCTTGCGACCCAACATAGGCATTAAGCCCAATAAAGTACGAAAAATTGATGACCATTTTGGTTTTAGTCCCGGGATGTCGGGTTTCGAACGACTATTTAAGGACGGGAAAATGGCCATCATGCATGGCTGTGGTTATGCGCAACCGTCGTTTTCTCACTTCACATCCATGGCATATTGGCACACGGGTGTGCCGAATGGCGGAGAGCCCTTTGGCTGGCTAGGCCGGGTAGCGGATGCGATAGATCCGCAATTAACGCCTAATTTTTTAGTTAATATCGATGAGCGACAGTCGCTCGCAGTCAGGGCAGCACGCCATGTGCCCGTCGTGTTTGATGATCCTGAACGCTTTGCTCGCAAAGGTTTGCTGCAGAGTAGACTATTGCTAGATGATGTACCTCAGATTGGCAGCGGGAATGTGTCGCAAAATTTTTTGCATAGCGTTGCTGATAGCGCGCGTCAGGCCTCAGGGCTGGTGAGAGCGGCCTGGGATAACTACAAAACACCTGTGGATTACGGTATCGTGCCGGTCGATTTGCCTAAGGTCGCTGCGATGATCAAGGCGGATTTGCCTACGCGTTTATATTACGTGGGATACCGTCACAATGCGTTTGATACGCACGTACAACAGGGCGAGCAGCATCAACGTTTACTGACCTATGTATCGGATGCAGTGGCTGGCTTTATGAAAGATATGGAGCGCATAGGCCGTGCGGATGATGTGACCTTGTTAGTGTTTTCAGAGTTTGGTCGCCGCGCATCCGAAAATACCAGTTTGGGTACTGATCATGGCACG
>CAYUDI010000167.1:0-5866 GCA_964443585.1 uncultured Bifidobacterium sp. | reverse complement strand
GCTACGGCGGCCTCAAACGCGACCATCACACCGCGCTCTTGCGCCGCACGGAAAATTTCAGTGCCATGCGTTGCCAGCAATGCCTTATTTGCAGTGACTACGTGTTTGCCATTGGCGATGGCTTTCATGACTAATTCTCGAGCTATGCCATAACCGCCGATCAATTCAACCACGATATCAATATCGGGGTTATCAACAATTAGGTGAGCATCGTTGACTACAAGGACATCCTTACCAACGATGGCCTTGGCGCGCTCGGTATCTAAATCAGCGACCATGGCGATTTCAATTGCACGCCCTGCTCGTCGACGGATTTCTTCTTGATTACGTTTAAGAACAGTGAAGGTACCTGCTCCTACGGTACCTATGCCTAGCAAGCCTACTTTAATCGGTTTCATATGATGACTAACTGCGCTAATTAAATGCCTGTTGATCAGGCGTGGGCATGGTGACGGCGATAGCCATCCAGAAAATGAGCGATGCGGCCGACTGCAACGGACAGATCATCAACATTGGGTAGAAACACTACTCGAAAATGATCGGGTGTAGGGCAGTTAAATCCTGTTCCTTGCACTATCAGCACACGCTCCTCTGCCAGAAGATCATATGCAAATTGCTGATCATCTTTAATGGGATACATTTTTGGATCTAAGCGCGGAAACATATACAACGCAGACTTTGGCTTGACACAAGTAACACCAGGAATATCGGTCAATAATTTGTGCGCCATATCGCGCTGCTTTAACAGGCGGCCACCTGAACCGACTAAATCGTTGATGCTCTGGTAGCCACCCAATGCGGTCTGTATGGCAAATTGTCCGGGAACATTAGCGCACAGTCGCATCGAAGCCAACATATTCAAACCTTCGATGTAATCCTTGGCGTGTTTCTTTTCTCCGGATACCACCATCCAGCCAGCACGGTAGCCGCAGGAGCGATAGTTTTTAGAAAGTCCATTAAACGTAATGAACAGTACATCATCAGCTAATGAGGCCAATGAAGTATGCGTTTCACCTTCATACAATACTTTGTCGTAAATTTCGTCAGCAAAAATAACCAGCTGATGCAGCCGCGCTAATTCAACAATTTCTTGTAAAAGCTCGACTGGATATAAGGAACCCGTTGGATTGTTGGGGTTGATTACGACGATAGCGCGGGTGTTGGGATTGATTTTCTTTTTGATGTCGTCAATGTCGGGGTACCAGTCCGCCTGCTCGTCGCAAATGTAATGAACCGGCTTGCCACCTGAAAGACTGACAGCCGCAGTCCATAAAGGATAATCGGGTGCCGGTACCAATACCTCGTCACCGGCGTTGAGCAGCGCATTCATGCTCATCACGATTAATTCCGATGCCCCATTGCCCAGATAGATATCGTCTATGGTGACTCCGGTAATTTTTTTCTCTTGGGTGTACTGCATGATAGCTTTGCGCGGCGCAAACAAGCCTTTGGAATCGGTATAGCCAGCGGCATTTCCCATGTTACGAATCATGTCTTGCACGATCTCGTCAGGAGCATCAAAACCAAATGCGGCAAGGTTACCAATGTTGAGTTTGATGATCTTATGACCCTCTTCCTCCATCTGGCGTGCTTTTTCCAGCACGGGTCCTCGGATGTCATAACAAACATCAGCCAGTTTTTTGGATTTTTGGATTAATTTCACAGCGGTCACTCACCTTGGTTTAGCCGTGCAATCACTGGGTGTTGCACCGCGAAAAAACATGCATTTTGCCCCAAATTAGCCAGCTTGACCAATGTGAAAACCCGGTCAACGCCTGATCGCGATAAAATCTATGTCACTATGAAGTTGCATTCCACTCAGACTCAGCAATACCAGACGATTACCGGCTATGAAAACGACTGGGTAGAGATCAACGCCCAGCGTTTTGACCATAGTTTTATCGTACTTCCTGAAACATCCCCGCAGCTTTGGAGGGTTAATGCTTTTGACCTTTTGCAGCCATCGGATTTCGACCAGCTGCTAGACATGAAGCCTGATCTTGTTATTTTGGGTACAGGTCAGCGGCAACGGTTTGCATCGGCGCGTTTAACCGCCAACCTGATGGCGCAAAAAGTGGGTGTGGAATGTATGGACAATCAGGCTGCTTGTCGAACGTATAACATTTTGATGGCTGAAGGCAGGAAAGTTGCCCTTGCGGTAATTCTTCCTGGCTCGTTTGAATATCAAGCAATTTAATGCAGGGCTACCTCCAGAGGGGAATGAGTTGAGCGAACGTCCGTCCATACTGAATATGACCGTACCGGATTTTTCCGCCGAAATGACGGGTCCCAAGGCTTTTCAGTTGTCTCATTACCGAGGCAAAAAACTGGTGCTGTACTTTTACCCCAAAGACAATACGCCGGGTTGCACGACCGAGAGTCTGCAATTTAGGGAGTTATATCCAAAATTTCAAAAGGCCGATACTGACATTATCGGCATTAGCCGAGACAGCCTGCGCTCACATGATGGGTTTAAATCTAAACTAGAGTTACCGTTTGAATTGATTTCAGATAAAGACGAAACCGTGTGCGCAATGTTTGATGTCATTATCATGAAATCTATGTACGGTAAAAAAGTACGTGGCATTGAGCGCTCAACATTTATTATTGACGCTGCTGGCAAAATGGTGAAAGAATGGCGCGGAGTAAAAGTTCCAGGCCACGTAGATGAAGTTTTGGAATTTGTGCAAAGTTTAGGTTGAAACAAACGAAGGAAATACTAAATAAATAAAAGCGATATGTTTTTTGAATAACTGAGCTAACTTAATCCTTTGATTTTCTTGGACATACTAATTACAACTACACTGGTTCGCCCTAAAATTTTCACTAAATTTTCATCTCTCTAATCAATTGAATCCCAATTATTTTTTTTGTTTAAGGTTGTTTAAGAAAAAGGATGACATCCTTTTGCTTAAACAGCCTTTTCTGTTTTATTTTCCCTATTTTGTTCGTTTACGGAATTCCCTTCCACTTAATTAAAGTCCGAGGTCCTGATGCCCCTGCCTAAAATGCCAAGTAAACCCGCAGCACTGCTCTCACCGGTTGATTATCCCAAGGCAGAAAAAGGCAAGTCCGTTAAACCCTCGATCGCGCTGGTCTCTGCGCCGCCTCTTACCCAGGCGAGCCCGCCCCAGGCGCGAACGAAAACTGATGCTCCTGCACATGATAGCGCCCCTGCGCGCCGTTCGCGCAGCGAGACTCCTACTAAATCACATACCAGCCGAGTGGCTGACCGTCGCGGTGTGACGAAATTATTTGTGCTCGATACCAACGTCCTGATGCACGATCCAACATCGCTATTTCGTTTCGCTGAGCACGATATTTATCTTCCTATGATTACGTTGGAAGAACTCGATAATCACAAAAAAGGCATGTCGGAGATTGCGCGTAATGCGCGCCAAGTTTCACGCTCGCTGGATGGATTGGTTGCAGATATCTCCGAGCAGGCGATAGATTCGGGCATACCACTGAACAAACTAGGTAACAAAGACGCTTCCGGTCGATTATTTTTTCAGACGCGGCTAGGACGCTGGACGCTGCCCGAAGGTCTGCCCGAAGGTAAGGCTGATAACCAGATACTCGGAGTCGTACGCGCCCTACAAGAGCAACACCCGGAGCGACCGGTGGTGTTGGTATCCAAAGATATCAATATGCGTATCAAGGCCCGCGCACTGGGGCTACCGGCTGAAGAGTATTTCAACGATCATGTACTGGAAGATACAGACCTGCTGTACTCAGGCATCCTTCAACTATCGGATGATTTCTGGAATCGTCACGGCAAAGGCATGGAATCGTGGCAGGAATCGCGTCAGGGTTACGGCAGCACTTTCTATCGTGTGACCGGCCCGCAAGTACCTGCCATGCTGGTAAATCAATTTGTTTACATGGAGCCTGGTAGTGGCGAGCCTTCATTTTATGGCCAAGTAACGCAGATTAATGGCAAGACGGCTGTACTGCGCACGCTGCGCGACTATGGACACAACAAAAATAATGTCTGGGGTATTACGGCACGTAATCGCGAGCAGAATTTTGCGCTCAACATATTGATGGATCCCGAATGCGACTTTGTAACGCTGCTTGGTCAAGCTGGTACCGGTAAGACTCTGCTCGCACTCGCTGCTGGTCTTGCTCAAGTACTAGAAACCAAAACCTACAATGAAATTATCGTCACGCGCGTCACTGTTCCAGTCGGTGAAGACATAGGATTTTTACCCGGCACAGAAGAAGAAAAAATGTCGCCGTGGATGGGTGCCTTTGACGACAACCTGGAAGTACTCAACAAATCGGATTCTGATGCCGGTGAATGGGGGCGCGCAGCTACGCAAGAATTGATACGCTCACGCATCAAAATTAAATCATTGAATTTCATGCGTGGTCGCACCTTCGTTAATAAATATCTGATCATCGACGAGGCGCAAAATCTTACGCCCAAGCAGATGAAAACATTAATAACGCGTGCAGGCCCGGGAACCAAGATTGTTTGTCTGGGTAATATTGCGCAGATTGATACGCCCTACCTCACTGAAGGATCAAGCGGACTAACGTATGTGGTGGACAGATTTAAAGGCTGGAGTCACGGTGGACACATAACGCTGGCACGGGGTGAACGCTCAAGGCTGGCAGATCATGCGAGTGATGTGCTATAGCCAAGTAAGAACTCGGCTATAAATGGGGTATCGGTAAATTCAGTTTATAAAAACTGTTTACCGACCCACCAGGCAATTGCTGCCATAAAGGCCGATGCGGGTATAGTAAAAACCCATGCCCAAACAATGTTACCGGCAACTCCCCATCGCACAGCCGACAGTTTGCGAGAAGATCCAACACCCACAATCGCGCCGGTAATTGTGTGCGTGGTGGAGACAGGAATACCCATAGAGGTTGCCAAAAACAAGGTGATAGCGCCACCTGTTTCTGCGCAAAATCCACCTACCGGTTTTAGTTTGGTGATTCTCTGTCCCATGGTTTTTACGATGCGCCAGCCGCCAAACAACGTACCCATACTGATGGCCAGATAGCAGCTGACGATAACCCACATGGGCAGTGGATCCGTTGCGGTTGCTGCACCTGATGTAATTAATAGCATCCAGATGATGCCCATGGTTTTTTGCGCATCATTTCCACCATGGCCCAGACTGTACATTGAGGCTGATACCAGCTGCATGCGCCGAAACCATTTGTCCACGCGCAGCGGAGTGCTGCGCACAAACAACCAGGATACGATCAACATCATCAGTGAGCCAAACAGCAATCCTAGCAAGGGTGAGAGCACGATAAAGGTAATTGTTTTAATCAAGCCTGAAGATATAAGCGAGCTAGTACCCGCCTTTGCAACCGCAGCACCGACTAAGCCGCCTATAAGTGCGTGTGAGGACGACGAAGGTATACCGTAGTACCAGGTAAGTAGATTCCATGTAATCGCTCCAACTAACGCTCCGAATACCACGTAGTGGTCGACCACCATAGGATCGATAGTGCCTTTGCCCACAGTCGTTGCCACTTTGAGCTGGAAGACTGCAATCGCTACAAAGTTGAAAAATGCAGCTAACGCCACTGCGGAAGAAGGTTTCAAAACACCGGTTGATACCACCGTTGCAATCGCATTTGCGGCATCATGAAAGCCATTCATAAAATCGAATAGCAAGGCCAGAATAATTAAAAAGCCGAGTACATAGATACTGATGTTCAGTGTTTGCATGCGTCAGTGTCTTAAGATTATTTAGAACGTGTTAGGACAATACTGATTTTTACTATGCTAAGAGCGCGCAGGTAGATGAATCCAGCAGCCAGCTATTTAACGCCGTGTGGTTCATGCCCTATCTGCTTAGGCGTTTTCTACAATAATACCCTCGACAATATTGGCTAC
>CAYUDI010000166.1:0-5883 GCA_964443585.1 uncultured Bifidobacterium sp. | reverse complement strand
TTTGGTGGTGATAGGTGGATTTGAACCACCGACCCCAGCATTATGAGTGCTGTGCTCTAACCAACTGAGCTATATCACCACGAAGCCGGCGATTATCCCTTCAGGGCCACAGCGTGTCAACCGAGCCGGGCACCTACAAGGCGTAGTATCTGTTCGCTGGGGTTGGCAGACAGGCAGTCGATAACTTGTCGGTCGGGCATGCTACGCAGCCAAGTAAGTTGGCGTTTTGCGAGTTGCCTTGTGGCCGCTATGCCTTTTTCACGCAAATTGGGCCGGTCAATTTGTCCATCCAGATAGTCCCAGGCTTGCCGGTAGCCTACGCAGCGAATGGAAGGTAGCCCGGGATGTAGATCGCCTCGCTGTTTGAGTACGGCTGTTTCATCGAGCAAACCTGGCTGAGCCGACAACATGGCGTCGAAGCGATTTGCGATGCGGTCGTGAAGTACCTTGCGATCAGAGGGCTCAAGCGCGATGGACATCAAATCGAAAGGTAAATCGGGTTTCTCTGCTTTGGCCAATTGCGACGACATAGTCTCGCCACTGATCAAAATTATTTCCATAGCTCGTTGTATGCGCTGGGTATCGCTGGGATTTAAACGCTCTGCTGTGATTGGATCGAGTTCACGTAAACGCGCGTGCAGTGCGGCGGTGCCATGGCGAGCAATGTCCATATCTAGTTGCGCACGCAAGGCTAAATCGGCAGACGGTAAATCGTCCAGACCATCACGTAATGCTTTGAAATACAGCATGGTGCCGCCAACTAGCAACGGCAGTTTAGATCGCGATTGAATATCGCTAATTAATTGCAGTGCGTCTTCTCTAAATTGTTTGACTGAATACGAGAAGCTGGGGTCGAGTATATCGATCAGATGGTGCGGTACGTGTGAGAGTTCTTCGTTGCTAGGCTTGGCAGTGCCTATATTCATACCCCGATAAATCAGCGCTGAATCTACCGAGATAATTTCGCATGGAATAGATTGAGCAATAGCCAGTGCCGCCGCGGTTTTACCGGATGCGGTGGGCCCCATGATGGCGACAACAAGTGGCTTAGGAACTGTCATGTCAAAGAGATCTTCGGGGACAACCACCGTACAGAAACAAAACTTAACGTGCCGATCACGCAGGAGAGTATCGCCGTCGGATAGAGGGTTCCATTATGCGTTGCGCCCACGATACTACCGATGATAAAAGCAAACGCCATCATGATGGCGCCCATCAAGCCTGCAGCCGTACCTGCTTGTTTAGCGAATGGCGCCACCGCACCTGCTTGTGTGACAGGAAAATTAATGCCATGAGCGACCATGGTAATAAACATAGCTAAAACCACCATGCTCCAATGCCACCAGCCCAATAGAGTCGCAAGTAAAAAATAAATTCCGCCACCTAGTGAGCAGGCGGTACCGAGCCGTAATGCTTGTTTTCCGCTGATCGTCAAGAGCAGTCGGCGGCATATGAGTGTGCCTGTCATATAACCTGACACCGCTAAGCCAAAGCACATACCAAACCATTCCACTGGCACGCCTAGTATGCGTATCAATACAAAAGATGATCCGGAAATAAACATAAAAATTGAGCCGTACGATAAGGCAGCTGGTAATACATGTATCCAAAATTCACGTGAACCAAGTACTAATTGGTAGTTGGTCATCAACCCATAAAAATTAGTGGCTTGTGGATTTTTATGTTCATTCGTTTCTGGCAGACGAAAAATACAGGTAATCAAAACGGCAGCAGAAAAAAATCCCAATACAACAAAAGCGGCGCGCCAGCCAAAGTTAACTTGCAATACCGAGCCCAATATCGGTCCAACGATGGGTGCCAGAGAAATCCACGTGCTTGCACGTGCAATCACGCGTGCACTGTGTTCGGGTGCATAAGCATCACGCACGATGGCGCGAGCAATCATCACTGCTGAGCAGCAGCCCAGAGCTTGAATAAAGCGTGCAGTAATTAAGAGTTGAATGGACGATGACAATCCACAAGCAGCGCTTGCGAGCACATACAGCGCCAATCCGGCAAGTAAAACAGGACGACGTCCATAGCGATCTGATAGCGGCCCGATTATCAACTGTGCGCTTCCAAAGCCCATAACGAACAGTGATAGTGTTAATTGAACCGTAGAGACAGGTACCGAGAATTCATTGCCTAGACTAGGTAGGGAAGCGAGATATAAATCAGTTGATAGCGGTTGCATCATCAACATGGCAGTGATCAGCACCAGTATGGGTGCATGGCCAAATTGTGGCAGCGGAGGTTGGCTCATGCGGCGTTTTTATTGGCCGCGTAAAAACAGCTTATCGAGATCAGAGACAGCTAATTGCACCCACGTTGGGCGTCCGTGGTTGCATTGATCAGAGCGTTCAGTCACTTCCATTTGCCGCAGCAGGGCATTCATTTCTGTTACGGTGAGTTGCCGATTGGCGCGCACAGCAGTATGGCAGGCCAGTGTGCCCAGTAATTCATTACGACGTTCTACCAAGACATGCGATCCACCAAATTCTCGCAGGTCGCGCAACACATCACGCGCTAGCGATTCTGCATCACTATTTTTTAGTAAAGCAGGAATGGCGCGTATGGCTAATGTTGTTGGCGACATTGCCGCAATATCAAAACCTAGTGCGGAAAGAGTTTCTTGGTTTTCTTCTGCGGTGGTGACATCCATGGTGTCAGCGATAAATGTCACAGGGATGAGCAGTGGTTGAAGCTGTACAGATTCTGATTCCAATGAATCTTTAAATTGTTCGTACAGGATGCGCTCATGGGCGGCATGCATGTCAACTAAGACTAAGCCTAGATTATTTTGAGCCAGTATATAAATGCCGTGTAGCTGCGCCAGTGCAAATCCCAGAGGATGTTCGTTGTCCGGGGATACGGGTTGCGACCAGGCGCTGGTACTCAGTGTTGCCGGCGCTTGCGCGTCGCTTGAAAAAAAACTGCCATACCTGGCAGTTTCTTGCGCAATACCTAGCGATGTTTGACGAGGGCGCGTGTTCAACCATTGCAAATTATTGGCTGATGAGGGTAAGGGAGATGGAGACTCACCTTGTGCCGTTGCTGACGTGCGAGCCAAAGCGCGATGGACAGCATGAAAAACAAATTGATGTACTGCTCTGCTATCACGAAAGCGTACTTCAATTTTTGAAGGATGCACATTCACATCCACTAGTGAAGGATCCAGATCGAGTTTTACGACATACGATGGAAAGCGATCACCATGCAATACATCTTGATAAGCAGAACGTATAGCATGAGTGAGTAGTTTGTCGCGAACGAATCGGCCATTCACATAAAAATACTGCGAATCAGCGCGCGATCGTGCAGCCGTAGGTAAACCGATTAAGCCTTGCAGCTGCAGCGGGCCAGCTTGCTCATTAATTGACAGCGATGCACTGGAAAATTCTTCTCCCAGTATATGTGCACAACGCTGATCAGAAGAGGTTTCCTTCCAGTGATCGATTGCTTTTCCATTGTGGGTCAGTGTAAATCGCACATCGGGGCGCGACAAGGCGATGCGACGAACAATTTCAGCGCAGTGACTAAATTCGGTTGGTTCGGATTTTAAAAATTTGCGACGAGCAGGCGTATTGAAATATAACTCTTGCACATCAATGACTGTGCCCTGAGTTCCCGATGCCGGAGCGATTTGATCGGGCGCGTGCCCATGGACTTGCCAAGCATGAGCTTGATCTGCGCTGCGCGAAGTAATGCTAAGTTGCGCTACCGAGGCAATGGAAGCCAGTGCTTCTCCCCGAAAGCCCATGGTCATGACATTTTCAAGATCAGTAAGACTGGTAATTTTGGAAGTGGCATGGCGCGCTAGTGCTAACGGTAATTGGTCTGGTGGTATTCCACTGCCATTATCTGTCACAGAAATTCGTTTCACACCACCTGCTTCCAGACGTATAGTGAGCTCAGTAGCGCCCGCATCCAGTGCATTTTCTAGTAGTTCTTTGACTACAGCCGATGGCCGCTCGATGACTTCACCGGCGGCGATCTGAGAAATCAACTGGTCAGGCAGTGCGCGTATGACGCTATGTAAGACGTTTGATGGCATATAAATGATTATACCGTTGGGGTGCAGATACCATGTTCACATGACTGAGTTGAGTTGAACCTGTGACGGCGGTGTATTATCTGCGCTCATTTCATTAATAGCACTCACACGCATGGAATTTTCCCACTTGCTAGATCTAATACTGCACATCGATAAATCCTTGGGCAGCATGCTGGCTTCTTACGGCGCTCTAGTTTACGCGCTGCTGTTTGGTATTGTGTTTGCTGAAACAGGATTGGTTATTTTCCCTTTTCTTCCGGGCGATACCTTACTCTTCATGGGCGGAGCGTTTTGTGCAACAGGCTCTATGAATGCCCCACTGCTGATTAGCCTTCTTGTGGTGGCTGCCATTACGGGTAACACTGTCAATTATTATGTGGGTCGT
This sequence comes from uncultured Bifidobacterium sp., assembly GCA_964443585.1. Lineage (GTDB taxonomy): Bacteria > Pseudomonadota > Gammaproteobacteria > Burkholderiales > Burkholderiaceae_D > Pernthalerella. The sequence goes on along the minus strand of CAYUDI010000166.1, from coordinate 1,444 downwards.
GCTATTGGTCAGAAAGCATACACGCGTAATTATCGATGGTTAGACAGATCAGCCTTAGAAAAGACCCATGTGTTTTTTGAAGCGCATGGTGGCAAAACCATCGTGCTAGCACGCTGGCTTCCGGTAGTGCGTACCTTCGCGCCCTTTGTTGCTGGTATATCCGGTATGAGTTTAGGTCGCTTCCAGATGTACAACGTGAGCGGCGCATTATTTTGGGTAATCACCTTGGTAGCGGCCGGCTATTTTTTTGGAAATATTCCTGTTGTACGAAATCACCTCAACACGATTGTGTTGATCGGTGTGGCCGCAGCAGCGTTTCCAGTGGTCCTAGCAGCAGCGATACGGTTTTTGAAAAGTTTTCGCCAACCATCGGTTGACTAGGTCTCACTGATTATTCAGATATTCAGTTAAACACAGCACACCTTACATCTGTGGCGTGCCTAATTCAGCTATTGATATTTACGTTAAGCGACGGCGAATTAAGCTGGGGTGTTTCAAAAGATATTTGCGTATGCCACGCATGAGCGCGTCTGCCATTTGATCCTGATAGTTTTCATCGCTAAGGCGTGCTTCTTCTTCGGGATTAGAAATAAAAGCAGTTTCTACCAGTATGCTGGGAATGTCAGGCGCTTTGAGTACGGCAAATCCTGCTTGTTCTACCTGCGCTTTGTGCAAGCGATTAATGGTGCCGATTTCACCCAACACAGATTTTGCCAGCTTTAAGCTGTCATTGATTTGCGCTGTGGTTGATAAATCAAGTAATACGCTGGCCAAATGCTGGTTCTTACTGCGGATGTTGATGCCACCTATCAAATCAGCTGCATTTTCTTTGTTGGCCAGCCAACGAGCAGCTGTTGAGCTAGCCCCTTTTTCTGAGAGCGCAAAAACAGATGATCCTCGTGCGGTGGGCTCAACAAAGGCATCGGCATGAATAGATACAAATAAATCAGCCTGAACTTTGCGTGCTTTTTGCACGCGTACATTCAAGGGTACGAAATAATCGCCATCGCGAGTTAGCATCACGCGAACATTTGCTTGTTGTTCTAGACGAGTTTTTAATCGAAGCGCAATCGACAGAACGACATTTTTTTCAAAGCTCCCTCCGCGACCAACAGCGCCGGGATCTTCACCGCCATGGCCCGGATCGAGTGCAATAGTGACTAATCGTGTGAGTTTTTGACCGTCGCTATCGTCGTCGTCAGCAGCTTTGGCTGTGGTTGGTAATTCGGCAGGTGTTTTTTCAGTTAAGCCGGGTGGCGTGGTACTTTTTTTAAGTAATTCGGCTATCGGATCAGAAGGCGTCTGCGGGTATAGATCAAAAATTAACCGATGCTTGTACTCGCCCACGGGGTCTAGCGTAAACACTTGGGGCTGTATTTCTTCTTTGAGATCAAATACTAGCCTGACTACACCGGGGCGATTTTGCCCTACACGTACTTGCGCT
>CAYUDI010000165.1:0-5935 GCA_964443585.1 uncultured Bifidobacterium sp. | reverse complement strand
AGTGGTAATCGATGATTTCCACATCGTGGGCACCATCGTCAGCCCACACGAAACAAACCCGCCACTGATCGTTAATGCGGATGCTGTACTGCCCTGCCCGGTCTCCCCGTAAAAGCTCTAGACGGTTGCCGGGAGGAACCCGAAGGTCTTCTAGGCGCGACGACACCGCGAGTTGAGTGAGTTTACGAAGTGCTGCCCGTTCAATATTGACCCAACGAACAACGCGCTCGCCGCGGTAGAGGGACTCGGTGTCGGCGCATTGGAAGGATTGTATCGGCATGCCTGATATTACCGAATGGCGTTAATAACGTCAAACAGGAATAGTCTAAAAATTTCCACAATGGCAAACTCTTCCTATATCGCCATAGCAAAACAATACGCGCAATCTGTGGTCTCCGGTGCAATCCCGGCCTGCCGCTGGGTGCAACTGGCTTGTCAGCGCCAGCTGAACGACCTGGCTCGCTTCAAAGGGAAAGACAGTCCGTATCGCTTCAACCCGAAGCTGAGCGACCGGAATGGTCGGGGATTTCACCCCGCAGATAACCTGTGCGCGTTCATTGAGCGTTTACCGCACGTGAAGGGGCCGCTGGCGGGTGAGCCGATTAGTCTGGAGCCGTGGCAAGTATTCATCCTGACGACGGTGTTTGGATGGGTGACACCTGATGGCAAACGACGTTTTCGGCGCTCGTACATCGAGGTCCCGCGCGGCAACGCCAAATCGACCTTGTCCTCAGCGGTGGCGCTCTACATGCTGGCCGCTGATCACGAAGGCGGTGCCGAGGTGTACTCGCTGGCGACCACCCGCGACCAGGCACGGATCGTCTTTGGCGATGCTCAAACGATGGCTCGGCGCAGTCCGGGATTTCGTACGCGGTTCTCCGTGAACGTCGGCGCGCACAACATGCACGTGCTGGCGTCAGGCTCAAAATTTGAAGCTCTCTCTGCTGAAGGTTCGACACTTGATGGTCTGAACATTCACTTTGGTTGTGTTGACGAGTTGCACGCTCATAAAACACGCACTGTCTACGACGTAGTCGAAACCGGTACCGGCAAACGCGATAACTCGCTCTTGTGGGTAATCACCACCGCTGGTAGCAACCGGGCAGGCATCTGTTACGAGGTGCGTACCTTCGTCTCCAAACTGCTCGATGGCGTGTTCGAGGATGACACGCAGTTCGGCATCATTTATGGCCTCGATGATGGCGACGACTGGACCAGTGAAAATGCACTAATCAAGGCCAATCCCAACTGGGGCATCTCTGTCAGACCTGAGATATTGGGACCGCTGCAGGCTAAGGCCATGCAACTGCCCAGCGCAGTCAACAACTTCAAGACCAAGCACTTGAATGAGTGGGTCAATGCCGATACGGCATGGATGGATATGCGGGCATGGGACGCATGCGCTGACACCAGCTTGGACATTGATAATTTTATTGGTCAGCCCTGCTGGATCGGATTGGATCTTGCCAGCAAAACGGACATCGCCGCTCTGATTCTGATCTTTGCACATCCCGAGATTGCTGATGCGTATCTAACGTTCGGCAAATACTACCTGCCTGAAGACACTGTCCATGGCGCCGGCAATAGCCAGTATTCAGGTTGGATGCGCATAGACCGTCTGACTGTCACACCCGGCAATGTGATTGACTTTAGTTGGATTGAGGCTGACCTCCTCGATATGGCTTCTCGCTTTGCCATTCAGGCTGTCGCTTTTGATCCGTTCCAGGCGACGCAATTATCAACACGCATGCTGGGCGAAGGGCTGCCAATGATTGAAGTGCGTCCTACCGTACTTAACTTCAGTGAGCCCATGAAAATCCTGGAAGCGCTGGTGCTCCAGAAAAAACTCGCGCATGACGGCGATCCGGTCCTGACTTGGATGGCCAGCAACGTCGTCGCCCATCTGGATGTCAAAGACAACATCTATCCGCGCAAGGAGCGGCCAGAAAACAAGATTGACGGCATCGTGGCACTCATCATGGCCCTCTCCCGCGCTATCAAGCCAGGTGACGCAGTAGTGCTAGGCGCCGATTACGAGTTAATGCTGCTTTAACCCATGGGATTACTAAGTTTTTTTGATCGGTTCAAAGCGTATCGAGCCGACCGATCGCCCTGGGGCGATTTTTATTTTGAGCCAACCGGGGCAAGAAGTGTATCCGGTATGCGTGTGTCTGCCGATGCTGCACTGCGCTTAGCGGCCGTCTATGCATGCGTTCGCATCTTGTCGGAGACCATGGCATCGCTCCCTATCGTAATTTACCGAACCCGGCCCGATGGCGGCAAAGACCGTATTAAAGATCACTGGCTTTATCACCGGCTAGCCCGCACGCCCAACCGATACCAGAACCCGTTTGAATGGCGGGAGATGCTTCAGGGGCATCTGACGCTACGCGGCAATGCGTACTGCCAGATTCTAGCCAATGCAAAAGGTGAAATTACCCAGCTGCTGCCCATTCACCCAGATCGGGTGAAGCTGGAGATGCTCACCAACGGTGACTACCGATACCGGATCAGTCAGGCCGGAGGGACTGAATTGATTTTGCCTCGCGGCGAAGTGTGGCATCTGCGGGGATTGTCGTCCGACGGTCTTTTAGGTATGAGCCCGATTGAGCTCGCTCGCGAGAGTCTGGGAATGGCTCTGGCTGCACAAGACTATGGCGCACGATTTTTTGCAAATGACGCCAAGCCCACCGGAGGCTGGATCGAGTTCCCAGGCAACTTCAAGGATGCAGAGGCCAAGCGGGTGTTTCGTGAGTCCTATCAGCAAGCACAGGCTGGCGCGAACCGGGGCAAAGTACTCGTCCTTGAAAACGGCATGAAATTCCACGAGGTGGGCGTCACCAACAAGGATGCGCAATTTCTGGAACTACGCAAGTTTCAGATCACGGATATTGCTCGCCTGTTTAGAGTGCCACCCCACATGATCGCGGATCTGGATCGGGCCACCTTTTCCAATATCGAACAGCAGAGTCTGGAATTCGTCATGCACACGATGACACCCTGGGCTGAGCGTTGGGAAGCAGCCATCGGACGTGATTTGATTTTCGATAGCGAGGCTTTGGAAGTCGAATTTGATTTTTCTAATTTGATGCGTGGTGATGTGGCTAGTCGCTCAGCGTATTACCAAAGCGGCATCCAAAACGGCTGGCTGACTCGTAACGAAGCGCGAGCAGCAGAAAACTTAAATCCTATTGCCGGTCTTGAACAGCCGCTGCGGCCACTCAACATGGTCGAAGAGTCTGATGCGCAAGAGCCTGAAACAGAAAACACATCACCTGCTCCTGATACCGCTTCGGAGACGGAGTCCGATCAAACAGCAAACCCAACTGACGCCCATATGCGCTTGCGATTTGGCGCATTAGTTTCATCGAATGCGCATCGACTGGCACGACGCATTCACAAAAAAGGCGTCATCGGCGTGAACGATATTTCGCTTATTGCAGACGCTTTGGGCCTGAGCGACGGATTAGTCAAGCAATGGGCAAAAAACTGCGATCCCATCCCTGACGAAACCACCTTGCGTAAATTATTAATTACATTGGGAACAACACTATGAATCCTTCATTACTGCTTGGAGAATTTCTGAGCACACCATGGGCATTGATGCCCGATCGCCTGCAAGCGATTGCCAGTGTTCTGTCACGATGGTCTAATGGACGAGAGCCTGAGGATAGTGTGCAGTTTCAGATCAATACAGACCGCGTGGTTCGCACTACACGCAAACAATATGCAGCCGAACACTCTGCTCTCGGCATTGCAGTGCTGCCGCTTTACGGTGTCATCACACAGCGCGGCAATATGGTCGACAACATCTCGGGACCGGGCTGTACCAGCACCGAACAATTCTCGGCGGCGTTTCGGCAGCTGCTGGCCGATACATCAGTCGGTCAGATACTTATCGACATCGATAGCCCCGGTGGTAGCGTCTACGGGGTAGCTGAATTGGCCAACGAAATTTTTAAAGCACGTTCACAAAAACCCATTATTGCAATCGCCAACAGCTTAGCAGCGTCAGCTGCCTATTGGATCGGTTGCTCGGCCAGCGAGTTCTACGTCACCCCTGGTGGCGAAGTCGGCAGTATTGGCGTGTGGCAAGCGCATCAAGATTTCAGCAAGGCGTTTGATGACGCCGGAATCAAAACAACGCTAATTTCTGCCGGCACTTACAAAGTGGAAGGCAATCCTTACGGCCCACTAAATTCTGAGGCTCAAGCATTCATGCAATCTCGGGTGGAGGACTACTACCAGGCATTTGCACAATCGGTTGCTAAGGGCAGGAACATATCGGTCTCTGACGTCATCTCAGGTATGGGACAAGGTCGCGTACTAGGCGCTGACGCTGCAATGAAACAAGGCATGGTCGATGGCGTTGCCAGCTTTGATCAAGTACTGCTCAAAATGCAAAAACAGGCGCGCACTACAAACCCGTTGAGATCCACGCAAGCCCCTCGTATTCAACATGCACGTGATGCGATAGCCCTGATGTAAAAATTTAAATTTGACTTGATGCGCTCCATTGAGCGCTGCAACCCTCGCGACCCAAAGGCCGCACCCTAATCGCCACCCTTACGCGGGTGGCTTTTTTATTTATGGAGAGACCTAATGAGTAATAAATTGCGCGAGCTTCAGTCTCGCAAAGCCAACCTGGTCAAGGAGGCACGCACCTTGACTGATATTGCTGCTTCAGAAGAGCGTGACATGACCGACGAAGAATTGTCGGCCTTTGATGCGCTGAAATCGAAAATCGAAGCGGCGTCCGGTGCAATCGACCGCGAAGCGGCATTGATCTCTGAAGAGGCGCAGATGGCACACGTCGCTTATTCAGCACCGATTACCCCCTCAGCCATTATTTCCGTAACGGACAACCGTGAAGGCAATCCAACCCATGGCTTTCATAGCGTTGGCGAATTTTTGAAAACCGTCTGCCAAGCCCAGAAGCCCGGCAGCACAATCGATGAACGCTTGATCTTAGGTTCAGCCCGTGGCGCAGCGGTTCCAGCGAATTTTGGGAATGAAGGCTCTGCCCAGGACGGTGGCTTTTTAGTCCCACCACAATTTGCCAGTGAAATCTTCCAGCTCTCATTGGGAGAAGACTCACTGTTGCCGATGACCGATAACGTTGAGATCACCGGTAACACGATGGCTTTCCCGAAAGACGAAACCACGCCTTGGGGCAGCAACGGTATTCGTGCGTATTGGCAGGGTGAAGCCACGCCTGCGGCCAGCACGAAACCGGTACTGGGACTGTCTACTTTGCGACTTAAAAAATTGATGGCGCTCGTTCCCGTCACCGACGAGCTGCTCGACGACACCAATGCCCTGTCGAGCTATCTGCCAGAAAAAATCGCCACCTCCATTCGCTGGAAGACCAACGAATCCATCCTCTTTGGTTCAGGGACTGGAGTACCGATGGGCTGCATGAACAACAGCACGACAGTAACCGTTGCTAAAGAGCAGAACCAGGCAACGCAAACCCTCACACCGCAAAACCTGGCAAAGATGATTTCACGACTGCCACCAGGAAGTTTTGGGAAATCGGTCTGGATTGTCAATAACGATGTGCTCCCTGCCCTCTTCACACTCACGTTGGGTAACTATCCGATCTATCTCCCCACCGGCTTGTCAGTCGGCGGCATTCAGATCTCTCCCTACGGCAGCCTTCTGGGCAGACCTGTATTTGTTTCACAGCATGCGAACACCTTCTCAGGCCAAGGGGACGTACTGCTGGCTGATTTGTCCTACTACCAGACCATCACCAAAGCTGGCGGCATGCAAACAGCCACGTCGATGCATCTTTATTTCGACGCAGATCTAACGGCATTCAGGACCACTTTCCGCATGGATGGGCAGTCCAAGATTGCCGCACCAATTACACCTGCTAAGGGTACTGCGTCGATGTCCCCGTTTATTCAACTGGGTGCGCGTTGATCGCCCC
>CAYUDI010000164.1:0-5943 GCA_964443585.1 uncultured Bifidobacterium sp. | reverse complement strand
TCAACAATGCCGATGCGTTAGCTAAAGCACTGACAGAGCGTGGGCTAAGAATAGTTTCTGGCCGCACAGAGTCGCATGTGATGTTAGTTGATCTGCGAGCAAAAAAAATGACTGGTAAAGACGCCGAAGCGGTGTTGGGTACCGCGCACATCACGTGCAACAAAAACGGTATACCCAATGATCCAGAAAAGCCATTCGTTACGTCTGGAATTCGTTTGGGTAGCCCAGCGATGACGACGCGTGGTTTTGGTGTGGCAGAGTCGACCAAGGTTGGGCAGCTTATTGCCGATGTGCTGGATAATCCGCGCGATGCGGCAAATCTTGAGCGCGTCAGGGCAGAAGTCAAAAAACTAACCGATGCATTTCCTGTCTATCAACACTAATTGATATTATTCGTTGCTGCTGTAGGGGGTGCTGATTTATGGTTTATTTTATAGAGAGCCGGCGCTGTTTGGTGCGGCGTAAAGTAAATCAACCGTTAGGCTTGGCACCTAACGCAAGAAACGCTTCGGTTATTAATTAATCAGTACTTCCTTAGGAGACGGTCCTCGTGCGCTGCCCTTATTGCCAAAATGAAGATTTGCAAGTGCTCGACACCAGGACGTCGGATGAAGGGGACAGTATTCGTCGTCGTCGTCGATGCAATCATTGCGACAAACGTTTTACTACGTTTGAACGCATAGAACTGGCGATGCCTGTTATCGTCAAGAAAAACGGTAGTCGTACGGAATTTGAGCCATCCAAACTCCGCGCGAGCCTCATGCTGGCTTTGCGCAAGCGCCCCGTGTCTGCAGATGCTGTAGATTCAGCGATTCATCGTATAGAAGAAAAATTACTCTCGTCTGGAGAGCGAGAAATTATGTCTGGCCAGATAGGTGAATTAGTTATGCGCGAATTAAAGCGACTAGACAAAATAGCGTACATACGCTTTGCATCGGTCTACCGCAGTTTTGAAGATGTGGCTGAATTTAGAGATGCAATCGATGAAGTCGATCTTGAGCGAGCAGCAGCAAATAAAAAATCATAATGTCATCCGAAATAATCACAGACCTTATTGGTGATCGAACTTATAACCGAATATTTATCATCTCCCCCATCTTTGTTAGAAAAAATCTAACCGAGCTTTTGTAGTACTTCAAAAAAAATCACATTGGCGATTTATCTTTTCGCTATCGCTTGTGATTCATCAATTCCGCGTTTCGGGATTTGCACTCTTGGAAGCCATGATCTCACTTGTTGTAGTTACAGCGAGCGTGGTGAGCGCGGTATTGGTTACAGCCCATACTCAGCAAGTCATGCGAGAGGCGGCTAATCAGCACACCGCCTGGCGGCTGGGTGTGGAGCTTGCGGTATGGCTGAGGGCGGGTGGAACTCAGCCGTTTGGGAATCCACCTAGCCATCTTTTAACGCAGATTCAGGACGTAACCAGGCCTGAGGATTGTTATGCGCAAGCCTGCACGACACTAGACGCAGCACATTTTTATCTTTGGCAATGGCGTCGTCGCCTGATGAGGGATTTACCCGGGGCAAGGATAGTGATTTGTCGTGAGGGACAATCCGAGCAAGCGCAGTCTTATCATTGGCGTTGGGCATGTCCTTCAGACGTTGATGATTCATCGCTTTGGTTACTCAAATTAGGTTGGCCAAATCATCAAGGATCAACTGATTTTGCACCCAAAGTTGTCCTCAACGTAGGACAGATACGATGACCAAGCATAGGGAGGGTCTGGCTATGCTGGAGATGTTGATTGCCATCGGTCTGGGCCTGGTTATTTTGTTGCCACTATCAAGTCTGCTAAGCACATCCTTGTTATTTCATAGTAAGCAAGAGGATATTTTTGTTATGGAGCAGGATGGATATCGTCTACTTGACTTAATAGAGCAGGCATTACTTCAGGCTGGTCAGGTGCATCCTCTGCAGTTCGAGCAAGATGCGTTTGGCGCGGATGGTGCGGATGGTACGTTTGGTGCATTAAGTGGATTGGATAATGCCATCATCAGCGGCACGAGTAATGCACTGGAAGGGAAGAAGATATCCGGTTTTCATGGCAGCGATGCACTGGCAGTTCATTTTGCTGCTTCTGAAACGGAAGAAAAAACAGATATCGTTAATTGTGCTGGTAATAGCGTCTCTTCCTTCGCCACGGATGACCAAGATCGGAGATGGAGTATTTTTTATCTTGTGCCAGGCGGTAATGGCAGTGGTGATTTGCGCTGTAAATACCGCGGCACTGATCAATGGGATACTCAATCCCTGGCCAGTAGAGTGGTTGGACTTCAGTTTCTTTATGGTTTGGATACCGATGATGATGGTTTGCCTAATCAATTTATCAATGCAACGGCGGTTAAACAAAAGAAAATTGAGGCTAAAGAAAATAACATTACTAAAGAGAATGCCATCGTAGCGATACACATCGCATTGGTCATGCAGACCGAGACTGAATTACTCGGCATTTCGTCGCCTGATGCCATTGATCTTTTCGGCAGTTTTTACTCAGAAGCTCAAGGTAGTCACGATCCAGAGGTTCATTTAGTTCTTAAGGATTTTCCGGCGAATCAGAAAAAACACATGTATAGGCTGTTTGAAAGGATCGTTTTTTTACGTAATCACGGCGCATTAAAAGATCAGAGTCATGCGCTAATCAGGGTTCCTGTAAATTAGAAGGTTCATGAAAAATAAGGCATACCCAGCTTTATGTCTACATGCAGAAGTCAGTGGCTTTACTTTGCTACCTTGCCTTGTTTTATCCATGGCTTTGCTGATGATGACCCTTGCAGCGCTTCGATTTGCACATGATTTTCGTTTTCTAGTTACAGCCAATGTAGACAGACTCATTGCAAAAGAAGCGGCTGAAGCAGCGCTGCAAGACGCCTATCATCACTTGGAAATCAGTGACGAACCTCTGTCATTGGCAGCTAATGGCATTGTGTATAAATTTGGCAGTGTTACTGGGTCCGGGTTTTCTTATGGTGGTCGTATGCAATCAATAGCCTCTCCTGAGTATCAACTTGCTGTGCTTCGTTTACGCGAGCAGGAAGGTATTTCTCGAGTCACAGCAACTGGTTTTGGCATGGTTGTTTCGACACGCGCAGTCATACAGGCTGATTATGTAATTCGACTTTGTTCAGATGACGTAACTATTTTTTGCCAAAGAAAAATAAGTGAATTAGCCTGGCGCGAGCAAGTACATGAATGATGAGCACAGTATGCACAGCTTGGAGTTTCGTTTAAGTATGCGTACTCAATCTAGCGTACGTTTAACTTATCCTTTGCACTGCAAAATGATCTTTTCACGTTCAGGCTTTGGTTTTATTGATTATCTTACGACCATCACGATCGCAGCAATCATACTTTTGATCGCATCGGCTAACTTCAAGCCGTTATTGGATAGATCACGCGTTGTTTCAGCCGCAGGTGAATTTCGTGCTGCACTAATAATGGCGCGAGCTGAGGCAGTGCGGCGGCGCTCGCGTGTCGATATGATTCCCATAGATGCCCAAGATTGGGCTCACGGTTGGTTAATACTGATCGATGCAAATAATAATCAGCATTTTGATTACGGAGATCTGTCATTGCACCGCAGTCAGAGCGACATGAAAGGTCTCGTAATAGAAGCAAAGCTGCGTGACAGCAAAAAGGCATATCTGGCATTTGATAGCACTGGACGCCCTCGCAGTGCGGCCAGTGCTGAAATTCCTCAATTTGGTTCACTCCTCTTTTCTGTTGGTGAACAAAAACGCAAGATCATCATTAGTTTTTTGGGGCGTGTTCGTCAATGCGATCCGGATAAGGATGCAGCTACTTGCTAGAATGATGCATTATTTACTGCATCGGTCTCGGAGGTGTTTCAGGTTCCGACACCCCTAATCGCTCATTACGTGAAAATCGCTAACGACATCGAAGGCATGCAACTCGCCTTAAAACAGGCAGAGCTAGCTTTGTTTATTACCAGCCCTAATCCGCGAGTGGGTTGTGTGATTGTTAAAGAGGGCGTTGTTTTAGCTCAGGGTCATACCCAGGCAGCTGGTCAGGCGCATGCTGAAGTAGCCGCATTGCGCGATGCATCGTCGCGTGGTGTTGATGTACGGGGTGCAACGGTATATGTCAGCCTTGAACCCTGTAGTCATCATGGCCGCACACCCCCATGTACTGATAGCTTGATCAACTCTGGTGTGGCGCGGGTGGTGGTGGCAATTGCGGATCCCAACCCGCTGGTGGCGGGCAAGGGGTTAGCTCTACTTCAAGCAGCCGGTATTACTACAGAGGTGGGTTTGTTGGCCGCAGAGGCCCGGGAAATGAATATAGGATTTTTTATGCGTATGCAGCTAGGTCGTCCTTGGGTGCGTATGAAAATTGCCGCTAGCCTTGATGGTGGTACAGCACTCTTGAATGGAGCTAGCCAATGGATTACATCCGAACCCGCCCGTACTGATGGCCATGCCTGGCGTGCGCGCGCCTGTGCATTACTGACAGGTATGGGCACGGTAGAGCAAGATGATCCACAACTCACGGTACGTGCAGTCAGTACCCCTCGTCAGCCGCGACGGATAGTACTTGATAGTCAGCTACAGATTAGCCCGACAGCGCGAGTACTGGAAGGCGGCGGTACCTGGATAGTGAGCGCAGAGCGGCATGATGCTCGTGAATCCGAGTTAATGGCCCGTGGTTCAGAAATTATTCACATCCCATCGAGCGAGGGTAAAGTTAATTTGCACGCGCTGATGCAGGAATTAGGCAAGCGCGAGATTAACGAGCTGCATATAGAAGCCGGATACAAACTTAATGGTTCGTTATTGCGTGCAGGTTGTGTGGATGAACTACTCATTTACTTGGCACCTTGTTTACTGGGGCCGTCTCAGGGTATGGCCAGATTGCCTGAACTGACTGAATTATCATCACGCGTACGATTGCAGTTTCATCAAGTTCTATCGCTAGGGTCCGATTTGCGAATACTGGCGCGGTTAACTCCAGCATCATAAAAAATTTATTCATTTAGATAGTTAAGCACACATTATGTTTACAGGAATAGTTGCAGCAGTAGGTAAGATTACGGCGATAGACCCTATGGGTGATGATGTTGATGCCGGTGTGCGACTGCAAATAAGTAGCGGCGGTTTGCCTATGGACGATGTGGACATTGGCGATTCGATTGCCATTAATGGGGCCTGCATGACAGTCACACAAAAATCGGCTCAAGGTTTTAGTGTGGATGTCTCACGTGAGAGTTTAAATTGCACAGCAGGTTTGGATGCGCTGGGTGAAGTGAATCTTGAAAAGGCGTTAACACTTTCTGAGCGCCTAGGCGGCCATTTGGTGTCAGGCCATGTGGATGGACTAGGCAGAGTCACGCATTTTGCGGCGGTGGCGGAGTCCTGGCGTTTGGATATAGTTGCGCCCTCGGAGTTAGCTAAATACTTCGCTTACAAAGGTTCGGTGGTGGTCAATGGTGTATCGCTGACAGTCAATAGCGTTAAAGACAGTCATCAGGGCTGCACCATCTCAATTAACCTGATTCCGCACACCATTGCTGTGACTACACTCAGACATTTGCAGGCGGGTAGCAGCGTTAATCTCGAAGTTGATTTGATCGCCCGTTATGTTGAGCGCATGCTTAGTTCTCAAATGTTATCAAAAACAACTTGAATTCGTAGTGTACGCCTCAGCAAAGCCCGTTAGATTGGTGACGGCTATCGCTTGAAATCCTATAAAATGGCGATCCTTTCGAGAGCCGTCCTCATGTCTATATCCAGTACTAAAGATATCATTGCCGAGCTGCGCGCCGGCCGCATGGTCATCCTCGTTGACGAGGAAGACCGCGAGAACGAGGGCGACCTAGTTCTAGCCGCCGAGTTCGTCACTCCTGAGGCCATCAACTTTATGGCTAGGCATGGTCGCGGTTTAATTTGCCTGACCCTGACTGAAGAACGCTGCGATCAGCTAAA
>CAYUDI010000163.1:0-6042 GCA_964443585.1 uncultured Bifidobacterium sp. | reverse complement strand
CACTATTTTTGTTTGGTACCCCATCGTGTTTGGTCCTCTGATTTTAATTACAGCAGCAACGGGGTGGGTGGTGTGGGAAGAGTAAAAATTCGCTACCTATTCTCAAATGGTACGTATAAAAACCAAGTCCCAGACGCCGTGACCTAATTTCAATCCACGGTTTTCAAACTTGGTGGTGGGACGATAATCAGGTCGTGCTGCGTAAGACTGACCTGAATTTTTCAGTGTGGGTTCAGCGCTTAAGACTTCCAGCATTTGCTCGGCATACTCTTGCCAGTCGGTGGCGCAATGCAAATAACCGCCGACCATTAATCGCGATGTCAGCAGTTCTACAAACGGGCCTTGTATCAGTCGCCGTTTGTTGTGACGTGCCTTGTGCCAGGGGTCAGGAAAAAACACATGTATGCCCGCCAGAGAGGCAGGCGCGATCATATCGCGCACGACTTCAACGGCATCATGTTGGATTAATCGCAGATTAGTGAGTGATTTTTCGCCGATTAGTTTTAATAAACTACCGACGCCCGGCGTATGTACTTCTACCCCCAGAAAATTTTTATCCGTCAGCATCCCTGCTATGGTGGCCGTAGTCTCACCCATACCCGTACCAATTTCAAGTATCGTTGGCGCAGGGCGTTCGAAGACTGTATCAAACTGCAATGGCGTTTTTTTAAAAGGCAGGCAGTAACTGGGCCCTAGCGCTTCCAAGGCGCGTGCCTGAGCTGTAGATAAACGTCCAGCACGCGTAACGAAACTACGTATTCGACGCTCGGTGGGGTCGTACAGCATTTGCCTGTCTGTTTCAGCGGGAATGGTCTCGGACATGAATACGTAAACTAATAATAATTCACAGTAGAGTGGGACAGAATAAAACTAAGCATAGGTAGTCTATGCAGCTATTTTTCTTCCCAGTCACTGCACGCCATTTTCCAGAGAGGAAGCGTGAATTCATCAAACTGATCGATCAGCCAATCGTCAGGAAGTGCCATTTCTTTTAGTACTTCACCACTAGCCATGGAGCCTGCATACCAGGTGTAAGACACTTGGTGCATAGCGCGCGATGGGCAATCAAATTCTGTTCGAATTTTTTGTGATGTGTAGGGTTTTTTATTCACTTCGCGTAAAGAGGGAGCTTTGTATTCGACTATGCGCCACAACTCCACCAGTCCGAGATTACGCTCTATGCTGTCGATATCAACATACTGAGTAACCCCCGTTTTTGGGGATTGCGTAATGATGACCCAGTTTTCAGCATGAGCTATCGTGCTTAGTAAAAATACTGTCAGAGTAAATACGATTTTTTTCACTACGATCCCTTTATGTTTGCAAGCCAGAAGACGGCTGTATTAGTAGTACCAAGCGCCAAAGAGCAAAGCCTGTCAGCACCAATACCATTTGACCGATCGCAAGGTTTAAAACAGAGTCACTGAGCATAGGGGCAAGCAATCCTGCCACAACCGCTGAGAGCATGGTCATGGTGAATGACTGACAGGAGGCCACTGTGCCACGAATGGCTGGAAATAAATCCAATATCAGTAGCGTCAAGCCCGGAGCCACCATGGACATACCAATTGTATACAAAAACAGCGGTGCGACTGTCCAGGGTAATGCCGGTGGCAGTAATGCATGATAGCTAACATTAATTAAGCAAGAGGCCATCAAAAAAATAAAGCCGATTAAAATTTGCCGTTGTGTTGAAATGCTGCCTGCCATTCGATTGGCTGCTAACGCACCGAGAAAAATACCCACAACTGAGGGCACAAACAACCAGCTGAACTCCGTCGGCCCTAAGCCAAGATGGCGAGTGATGATGGCCGGTGCAGAGGCTACATACAGAAACAAGCCCGAAAAATTACAAGCGACGGCTGCTGCTTTGAGTTGAAACATACGCGAGCTGAAAATACTTCGGTAATTTTTCCAAAGTGATTCTGGATGAAAGCGTTGCCGCTGTTCTGCCGGAAGTGTTTCGGGTAGATTGCGCCAACATAGCCATAGCATGAGTATGGCGAATCCAAACAGCAGTAAAAATAGTGTGCGCCACACAGACACAGCCACCACCCAACCCCCAACTATCGGGGCAATTGCTGGTGAAACTGAAAAAATCATCGTCACCAAAGACAGCATACGTGCAGCTTCTGACCCGCTATACAAATCGCGGATAATGGCGCGACCTATAACGACGCCTGCGCCTGCTGATATGCCCTGCAGCATTCGAAATACCCAAAAATATTCTATGCTGTGGACCGCGGCACAGCCGATAGAAGCAATCGCGTAGACAGCCAGCGATAAAAGAATAATGCTGCGACGACCAAACGCGTCAGATAGTGCTCCATGCCAAAGTATCATCACGGCAAAGGCAGCCATATAGGCAGTAAGTGTTTGCTGTACTTGTATCGCGCTGGCTGAGAGGCTTTGTTCTATCGACGGAAATGCAGGTAGATACGCATCGACAGAAAATGGCCCTAGCATGGCTAGTGCCGCCAGTAATAAGGCTAATTTAGCTTCAGAAGGTGGACTCGACGTTACTAAACGGCCTGACTCAGTTGACATCAGGCAGCACCGAGTGACATACCGGCATTTAGATGCCGCCTATACAAAGATATTTGAGTTCTAAATACTCATCGATACCATATTTGGAACCTTCTCGACCCAAGCCTGATTGCTTAACGCCGCCAAACGGTCCGACTTCATTCGAAATAAGACCTGTATTAATGCCCACCATGCCGTATTCCAGTTGCTCTGCCACCCGCCACATGCGGCTCGCATCACGCGAATAAAAATAACTCGCTAAACCGTAATCGGTATCGTTCGCTGCAGCGATAACTTCTTTTTCATCATGAAAGCGTACGATGGCAGCTACTGGGCCGAAGGTTTCTTCCTGCATGATTTTCATGTTGGGCGTTACATTTGAAAGCACCGTGGGCTGATAAAACAATCCACCCAGCGCATGTGCTACGCCACCAAATTCAAGTTTCGCACCTTTGCTCAGTGCATCAGTCACGTGCTCAGTTACTTTAGCAACCGCCTGTTCATCTATCATCGGGCCTTGCTGTACGCCTTGTGTAAAACCATTACCAACCGTGATTTTTGCAGCGCCAGCCGCGAGTTTTTTTACGAACTCATCGTAGACTTTATCGTGCACATAAAAGCGATTCGTACACACGCAGGTTTGGCCTGCATTGCGGTACTTAGAAATTAACGCACCTTCGATAGCAGCATCAATATCGGCATCTTCAAAAACGATAAACGGTGCATGGCCACCCAATTCCAGGCCTAATTTTTTAATAGTAGGCGCGCACTGGGCCATCAGTATGCGACCCACAGGCGTAGAACCCGTAAATGAAATATGCCTGACTACCGTACTAGAGCACAGTATTTTGCCGATGGCGATCGACTGTTCACTATCGGCAGTCAACACATTAATCACGCCTGCTGGCAAACCAGCGCGGTGGGCTAATTCAGCCAGCGCGAGTGCGGAGAGGGGCGTTTGTTCCGCTGGCTTAATAACAATAGTGCAGCCAGCGGCCAGCGCGGGTGCGATTTTTCGGGTAATCATCGCAATCGGAAAATTCCATGGCGTAATTGCAGCGCACACGCCTATGGGCTGTTTCAGTGTGACGAGTCGGCGATCTGCCGCAGGACTAGCGAGTACATCGCCATTAACGCGCTTGGCTTCTTCCGCAAACCATTCAATAAAGCTCGCGCCGTACATTACTTCGCCTTTGGCTTCAGCCACGGGCTTACCCTGCTCAGCTGTCATCAGCTTCGCCAAATCATCCGCATGAGCGACGATTAGATCAAACCATTTGCGCATGAAGTGTGAGCGTTCTTTGCCGGTTTTGGCTGCCCAAGCTGGAAAAGCGGCTTGGGCGGCTGTAATGGCGAGCGTAGCAGCATCGGCACCCTGATTCGGCACGCTGGTAATGGTGTGGCCATCGGCTGGATTTGTCACATCAAAACGCGTCGCTGCATCCACCCAGGCGCCGTTTAAATAGGCCTTACTACGTAGTAGGGCGGTATCTGTGAGTTTGAGTGAGCCGTTTACAACATCCCGCATGAAAATCTCCAGTTAAAAGCCAAAACTCAAGGATAACCGATCGTCTTAATTTTAGCCGTGTGATCAATTTGTGGAACTAAGTAGTTCAGGAGGTTACGAATTTTCGCTTTTACTATTTTCTCTTTTTTATGGGGCTGTAAAAAATGAAACCTACATTTGATCAACCAAAGAAGTTGACTGATATACTTGGTGAGTTGGAGGCAAAATTAAAACAAATCGAAGGTAAAAAATCATCCGATTCCTCTACAGAAAAAACTCAAGAAAAAAATCAGAAAGCCACATCAGCAAGTTCCGGCCCACCAAGCGGAGCGACGACTCCGCGCCTAGCCTCAGGAACAAAATCTGCAGAAAAAGGTGCAATACCATTTGATCGCTCAACAATCAAAGGAGATCCACATACACCGCCAACTAAAAGAACAAAGCTTGTACGAAAAATTAAAATAAATAAAGAAGAAGTGATACATCGCCCCAAAAAATCCAGCGATGATGAAAAATCGAGTACGTCGAACACACCGCGATCGGTTAGGTTTGCGACTTCAGATGCCACTACCCCTGTTTCATATAGAAGTGCTGCACCCACGCCTACATCTACGCCAATACCCACGCCAGCGGTAACCCCGAGAACTCAGCAAGTTGGTAAAAACGATTCCTCAGATGATAGTTCGGATCGCATTAAGCCCAAGAGTCCAAGAACTAAAGAGCTACGCAAAAAAATCAACAAAGGTTTTTCTAAAGCAGCCATCAATATAGGTAAGTTTGGGGAAAAATTATCGAGCCAAGTTTCGTCGATAAGTACGAGTACGCTTACGACACCGAAGTCGTCAGGACGAAGTTCTCCCAAGAATAGCTCACCTCAAAAAGAGGATGTGCTCTCTTTTCTAACAATTAAAGAAAAAAATGATATCGCTATAGCGATTAACCAATTTGAAGCAGGGATTGATGCTGCACTATCTCCCGCTCGTAAAAAAATGCTGCTTCATGCAAAGCTGATGGAGTTAGTGCCCGACCGTACTAAATTAACCAACCTCAGCGTTTTAGATGTGCTGATGGCCGATGTTAAAAAGCGTTACTCAGTCGCCTTAATAGACAAAGAAATTGATCTTGCAGATCCCTGGTATTTGGAGTGGGTTAACGGTGCGGCTGATGGGGCTTTCATTAAAACGTGGGATAAGGATAATGCCACGGTCGATGATTCTGAGCTTAAAAAATATTTAGAATTCGTACAGCCCTCATTTGCACGCGACTTTAAGTTTTCAAACTATGAAATTAGAAATTCAAATGGATCAATAAAAAAACTTAGCTCAATTGATGAATTTATTCAATTTGTCGGGGCTGGTTCCGAAGGGAATCTTCCCATGGTTGTAAGTCATATTGCAAATCAAAATTTAGGTATGTTTTTAAAGCCGATACTTTTTTTTCGAAATCACAAAGGGCAAATTCCGGAATCAGTTCTGCACTTGGATGATGGCACTCCCATTAGGCCATCCGTAAATTTCCGTCAAAAATATATATTAAGTAAAAATTCTGACGGTAAAATTATTATCGATTATGAGTCAAATGCATCAAAGGAATTTCAAAAGGAAAAACCTATGATGGCATATAAAAATAGCGATGGCTCTAGCATGGATGTTGTTGACGCAAAACTCAACATTAAAGTCCGTATTGAAGTTAACGCCGATGGTCGGTGGCATATCAACAACCCTCACATTGTTGCTGAGAATTGGAATAATGTAGTCAGCTACTAAAACTAGCTAATAAGTGATAAAGCTGAAAGTGTTAGGTACTTGTCTTACGATTCGACCCCGCCACCATCTCAAATCGAAACAATCTGCATTCAATTGCGCCGTTGAAGAACGGCGTTTTTTTTGATTCTTTCAAACGCAGCATACGTGGCAGATGAAGATCGGCAGTGAACAGGCAGGCGGTCCAACCTGCAAAGCGTGATTTGAGTGTGCTACCGAATGCGCTAAAAAAAGCAGCGGCTAGTT
>CAYUDI010000162.1:0-6055 GCA_964443585.1 uncultured Bifidobacterium sp. | reverse complement strand
AGCTCTGGTGGAAAAACGTTGCAACCGCTGTCACCGGCGAGAAGACTCCACAAGCTGCAATGGACAATCTGGCTGATGAGATGGACAAAGTGATGGAGCGTTTAGAGCGCGCAGGTATGCAGAATTGCCCACCTAAGCTCAATCCTAAAGGCGATCCAAACAAGTATCTGTCGGACACGTCTGCACCATGGAAAAAACTGGCGAACGAAAAGCCTAAGGGCGAAACGATTGCCTATGACAAGCTGCTTCAGGCTTGGAAAGAAGGTCGCGTAAAATAATTTACGCGCTCTGAACGAATCCGGGCTCACAAGGCCTGGGTTCGTTTTCTGAGTACCGCTAGTCGAAGTCAGTTCTCTTCACCTAGTACTGAAAAGCGCGGCTCTCCGCGCTTTTTTTATATCTCGTCGAGGTTCGCATGGCAGACCAGTTCATACTCGCGATTGATCAAGGCACGACAAGTTCGCGCGCTATTTTGTTCAATCGCAGCGGCCGTATTCACGGTATGGCACAACAAGAATTTACGCAATTTTTTCCCAACCCAGGTTGGGTAGAACATGATGCGAATGAAATCTGGAGTTCGCAATTAGCAGTCACTCAGCAAGTCATGCGTGAGCATCATCTGAGTGCAAAAGATATTGCGGCTATCGGCATTACTAATCAACGTGAAACATCGGTGCTGTGGGATCGCAAAACAGGTGAGCCTGTAGCGCATGCGATTGTTTGGCAAGATCGTCGAGCGGCAAGTTTGTGTGACTCTCTGCGCGATGAGGGTAAGAGCGAGTTATTCCATAAAAAAACCGGCTTGGTGATTGATGCTTATTTTTCGGGTACGAAATTACGCTGGTTGTTAGACAACGTACCCCATGCGCGTGCTCGCGCAGAACAAGGTGAGCTGGCTTTTGGTACGGTCGATTCATGGCTGATCTACAAACTCTCTGGTGAACATTTAACGGACACGAGTAATGCTTCGCGCACACTCATGTTCAATATTCATACCCTGGACTGGGATGACGAGCTGTTAGACATATTACACATTCCCCGCGCGATTTTGCCCAAGGTTGTACCAAGCAGCGGTATTGCTGCGATGACTAATGCGAAATTTTTTGGCGCCCCACTTCCTATCGCTGGTATTGCAGGTGATCAGCAAGCCGCCACGTATGGCCAAGCGTGTTTTAAGCCTGGCATGGTGAAAAGTACTTATGGCACAGGTTGTTTTATTTTGATGAATACGGGTGCTGCGGTCGATTCACGTAATCGACTTTTGACCACTGTAGGCTGGACGACCGGTCACACAACCCCACATAAAACTGATTACATGTTTGAAGGCGGTGTGTTCATGGGTGGCGCCACGGTGCAATGGTTACGTGATGGCTTAGGCATTATTAAAAAATCGACGGATGTAGAGGCCTTAGCTTCTACGGTTGCTGATAGTGATGGCTTAACATTTGTACCGGCGTTTTCTGGCTTGGGCGCACCGCACTGGGATGCGTATGCGCGCGGCACGTTAATTGGTATTACTCGCGGCACCCAATCGGGGCATATCGCTCGCGCGGCATTGGAAGGTATCGCTTTTCAAACGACGGATGTTTTACACGCAATGCAAAAAGATGCGGGTACCGGCATTAAAGAATTACGTGTTGATGGTGGCGCAGCGAGCAATAATTTGCTGATGCAGTTTCAGGCGGATATTTTAAATGTCCCAGTCGTTAGGCCCGAAGTAACAGAAACCACAGCGCTTGGCGCAGGCTATCTTGCAGGACTCGGTGTGGGGTTTTGGGCTACGCAAGAGGAGATTGCCGAGCAGTGGCATGTAGAGCGTCGGTTTGAGCCGAATATGTCAGATGACAAACGCGCTCATCAGCTAGGCGTATGGAATGAAGCGATACAACGATCGATGAAATGGTCTGCTACTTCGTAAATATTATTTGTAAACCTTGTTCGTTTATTTCCGCGAGTTTTAAATCATGGCCTTAAAAAAAAGGCAGCCTACGCTGCCTTTTTTATTCGTGACACAAACCTCTTATCGCTTTATGCGCAATCTCTGTATCGCGGCTAACTGAGCAAGAGCGATGGCTAACTCTGCCTGTGCAACAGCGTAGTCGATATCCGAATCTTGATTGACCATTGCTTCTTCAGCCATTTTTTTCACTTGATTAGCTTTGGCTTCATCGAGGTCTTTGCCGCGTATAGCGGTGTCCGCCATAACGGTTACGCCGTGCGGTTGTACCTCGAGTATGCCACCGGCGACAAAAACAAATTCTTCATCGCTGCGGCCAGGCACTTTAATACGAACAGCGCCGGGCTTGATGCGAGTGATGAGCGGTGTGTGTCTGGGGTATATACCCAGCTCACCTACTTCACCCGGTAGGGTGACGAATTCGGCAGGGCCAGAATAAATCTGCTCTTCCGCCGAAACCACATCAACCTGAATGGTGTTGGACATAAAAACCCTTTGTCGGTAAGCAGCGTGACATCACGCCGCTGCGCTTAACTACTTATGAAGCACGCATTAACTAAAAAACGAATCATTTCTTAAGTGAGTGATCAGCTGATCCGGTGATTTACTTTGCCCCGCATCGCACAGCTACGCTGGCTCGCCAGAAAACTCACCATACATCAGCATCTCACTTACTGTATCTTTTTCGCTTTTTCTATGGCTTCATCAATCGTGCCGACCATGTAGAACGCTTGCTCTGGCAGATGATCGAGTTCGCCGGATGCAATCATTTTGAAACCCTTGATCGTATCTTTCAGCGAAACGTATTTACCTGGTGAACCGGTAAATACTTCAGCGACGTGAAAAGGCTGCGACAGAAAACGCTGCATTTTACGAGCGCGGGCAACTAACAATTTGTCTTCCGGAGCCAATTCATCCATACCCAGAATCGCGATAATGTCGCGCAATTCTTTGTAGCGCTGCAATGTACCTTGTACAGCACGTGCGGTGTCGTAATGCTCAGGACCGACCACGTTAGGATCAAGCTGACGTGATGTTGAATCGAGTGGATCAACCGCTGGGTAGATACCCAATGCAGCGATGTCACGCGAGAGAACCACGGTTGAATCCAAGTGCGCAAACGTAGTTGCTGGCGATGGATCGGTCAAGTCATCGGCCGGCACATACACCGCTTGTATCGATGTAATCGATCCCGTTTTAGTCGATGTAATACGCTCTTGCAAACGGCCCATTTCTTCAGCCAGTGTAGGCTGGTAACCCACCGCAGAAGGCATACGACCCAATAGCGCGGAAACTTCGGTACCGGCTAGTGTGTAGCGGTAAATATTATCAACGAAGAACAGAACGTCACGACCTTCATCGCGGAATGATTCAGCGATGGTCAATCCTGTTAACGCAACGCGCAAACGGTTACCTGGTGGTTCATTCATCTGACCGTAGACCATGGCTACTTTAGATTTGGTGAAGTCGTCGGTATTCACAACGCCCGCTTCGATCATCTCGTGATAAAAGTCGTTACCTTCACGAGTACGTTCACCCACACCTGCAAACACGGACAAGCCTGAGTGTGCTTTTGCGATGTTGTTGATGAGTTCCATCATGTTCACGGTCTTGCCCACACCCGCGCCGCCGAACAGACCGACTTTACCGCCCTTGGCAAACGGGCAAACCAAATCAATCACTTTAATGCCAGTTTCTAGCAATTCTTGCGAAGGCGAGAGCTCATCATAGGCTGGTGCTGCGCGGTGTATCGATGCGAGCTTGTCGGATTTAACAGGACCGATTTCATCAATCGGATTACCCAACACGTCCATAATGCGACCCAGTGTGCCGGTACCAACAGGCACCATGATGGGCTTACCTGTGTTTTGGATGATCATGCCGCGGCGCAGACCGTCTGAAGAACCAAGCGCAATCGTACGCACTATGCCGTCACCCAATTGCTGCTGCACTTCCAGGGTGAGCGCAGAACCTTCCATTTTCAGCGCATCGTAAATCTTTGGCATGGCGTTACGCGGGAATTCAACGTCGACCACAGCACCGATACACTGAACGATTTTGCCATCAGCCATTTTCGTTCCTTTAAATAAAAATAGAAATTCGTTTTAGTGTCTTAAACCGCAGCCGCACCGGCAACGATCTCAGAAAGTTCTTTAGTAATCGCCGCTTGGCGAGTCTTGTTGTAAATCAGCTTGAGCTCACCAATAACATTGCCAGCGTTATCAGTTGCTGATTTCATCGCAACCATACGCGCAGCTTGTTCTGACGCCATGTTCTCAACAACGGCTTGATAAACCAACGCCTCGGCATAACGCAGGAGCAATTCATCAATCACTGATTTTGCATCGGGCTCATACAAGTAGTCCCATGAATAGCTATTCACTGGCTCCATCTTGTCGGCTGTCAGCGGCAGCAACTGCTCGAACACGGGCTCTTGCTTCATGGTGTTGATGAAGCGCGTGTAGCAAATGTAAACAGCGTCAAGTTGCTCATCATCGTAAGAGTCGAGTAATACTTTGACTGGCCCAATCAAGTGTTCAAGATGCGGCGTGTCGCCCATGTTGATGAACTGCGCAACGACCTTTGCGCCCATGCGGTTCATAAAGCCATAGCCCTTGTTACCTAGGGTGACCACTTCAATCTTGTTACCCGCCGCTTCGGACGCTTTCATGCGATTCATTGCTAGACGCAGCACGTTGGTGTTCAAACCACCACACAGTCCTTTGTCAGTCGTAACAACAATAATGCCTATCTTTTTGCTTTTCTCGTGCTTGACCAAAAAAGGATGCGTGTACTCCGGATTGGCCTGCGCTAAATGCGCTGACACCGTACGGATTTTTTCACTGTACGGGCGAGCTGAACGCATACGCTCTTGCGCCTTACGCATTTTGGACGCGGCCACCATTTCCATCGCTTTCGTGATTTTCTTGGTGTTCTCGACGCTCTTGATCTTGCCGCGTATCTCTTTACCTGCAGCCATTGCTATGCTCCTGGGTTGAGATCAGAACGATTTCTTGAAGTTTTCGATAGCCGTATTCAACACGACCTCGTCTTCCTTCGAGAGTTGTTTTGTATCTTCGATGCGCTTGAGTAATTCGCCATTACTGGTCTGCAGAAATTTATGCAGATCATGCTCAAAACCTAGTACATCGCGCACTTCGATATCGTCCAGAAAACCTTTGTTTACCGCGAACAGACTTACGGCCATCAATGACACCGATAACGGTGCGTACTGAGCTTGCTTGAGCAATTCAGTTACGCGAGCACCACGGTCGAGCTGCTTACGAGTGGCTTCGTCAAGATCAGACGCGAATTGTGCAAATGCAGCCAACTCACGATACTGCGCCAAGTCGGTACGAATACCACCAGAGAGCGATTTAATGACTTTGGTTTGAGCAGCTCCACCCACACGTGAAACAGAAATACCGGCATTAATCGCTGGGCGTATACCTGAATTGAATAACGATGTCTCAAGGAAGATCTGACCATCCGTAATCGAAATCACGTTGGTTGGAACGAAAGCAGATACGTCACCCGCTTGTGTTTCGATGATAGGCAGTGCTGTCAGCGAACCCGTTTGGCCTTTTACTGCGCCCTTGGTAAACGCTTCTACGTAATCCGGGTTAACACGTGCTGCACGCTCGAGTAGACGTGAGTGGAGATAGAACACATCGCCAGGGAAGGCTTCACGGCCTGGTGGACGACGCAGCAGCAGTGATACCTGACGGTAGGCTACGGCTTGTTTAGATAAATCGTCATAAATGATCAAAGCATCTTGGCCACGATCGCGGAAATATTCACCCATTGCACAGCCAGAGTAGGCTGATACGTATTGCATAGCGGCCGACTCGGAAGCCGATGCAGCAACAACGATGGTGTAGTCCAATGCGCCGTGCTCATCGAGTGCGCGCACGACGTTTTTGATCGACGAAGCTTTTTGACCAATCGCGACGTAGATACACGTTACGCCCTGACCTTTTTGGTTGATGATGGTATCAATCGCAACGGCGGTTTTACCTGTCTGACGATCGCCAATAATCAATTCGCGCTGACCACGGCCAATCGGCACCATGGAATCAATCGCTTTTAAACCGGTTT
>CAYUDI010000161.1:0-6078 GCA_964443585.1 uncultured Bifidobacterium sp. | reverse complement strand
GTGCCAGCGCCGACTTCGTAACGTAGCTTGAGATGCTCAACCAGCAGCTTCTCGCTGGGCATTAGTGTGCCGTTCACAATATCTTCACGCAGACGGCCATAGGTACGTTCAATGAGTGTTCGATACCCTGCACCCACTTCACCGTCAACGACCAAACTGATAAATGATTTTTTTGCCAAGGCAGGTCTCCGAATTTCTCTATTGATGCGTCGCCCGTATTTAGCGCTCGCTGATTTTTTGCAGCCGATATGACAATTGCGGTCGCGTTAAACCGAGCGAGCGCGCTGCTGCTGATAGATTGCCTCCTGCGCGTTCCACTGCCTGCTGTATCAATGCGTCCTCTAAGGCATCGAGCGACAAGCTGCGCTTTTGCAATTCATCGAATAAATTAGTGATATCACCCGGCAAGGCCTGTTTCAACTCGCCAGTGGCCGAGAGCGTAACTGGCGGCGGCGCCGGTACGACTGCAAACAGATCTTCAACATCCACCATCTGCCCGGTGGAAGTGATAATCAGGCCACGTTCGATCAGGTTCTCTAATTCGCGCACATTGCCGGGCCATGGGTAGCTGCGCATCGCATCCATCGCACGATCGGTAATGCCAGCTACGCGCTTGTTGTGCAGTGCCATGAACTGGCGCAGCATGTGATTTGCCAGCGGCTCGATGTCTTCGACCCGCTCACGCAGAGCTGGTATGGCAATAGGGTAAACATTCAATCGGTACATCAGATCACGTCGAAAGCGCCCTGCTGCAACCGCCGCCTCAAGATCGACATTAGTCGCTGCCACGACTCGCACATCCACTTTACGGGTGGCGGTCGCACCTAGTCGTTCGACCTCGCCCGTCTGAAGCACACGCAAAAGTTTGGCCTGCGCCGCTGGTGGTAATTCTCCTAGTTCATCAAGAAACAAAGTACCGCCATCAGCGCGCTCGAAACGACCCGGACGAGCGGCGCCGGCGCCGGTATACGCGCCCTTCTCAGCTCCAAATAATTCGCTTTCTATCAAATCGTGCGGTAAAGCGGCACAGTTGATAGCAACAAAGGGCTTGTTGGCACGCGGGCTCATTGCATGCAAGGTGCGTGCAAAGCGTTCTTTACCAACACCGGTTTCACCGGTGAGCAATACGGTCACCTGCGTGCTTGCAGCCTTGCGTAACAACGCAATCGATTTCTCAAAAGCTTTCGAGCGACCGATCAATTCGCCCAGATCATCACTGGGTGCCAAGGAGACGCGCAGACTGTCAAGATCGGCTTGCAGGTCTTCTATCCTGACCAGCATGGAATCCGCTTGATAATCTTCCATCATCGTGTCTGCGTCTGGCCACTCCTCGAGCGGGCGACCCTCGATACGGCAGTGATCCTCGCCACACGCAGCGCACTGCAACTCTTTGTAAAGGATCTGCTTGCCAAAAAATGCCGAGGTATAGCCGGAGGCATAGCCGATCAGCATCCAGCACACCGGATCGGTTTGTGGACCGAAGTCGCGCATATGGCATTCGACTTCCCATGATTGGTCCCAGCGAAAAATACCGTGGTAGGTGCCGGCTTCGATATCGAACTCGCACATCTCAGGCGTGACCTGTACCGCGCCCTCCAACATATGAAGCTGGGGCCCTACAGAAAACTGCTGCATAGGGTCGGCGTTGGGCCGAACTTGCCTAGCTAACGCGGCGTCACGAACACCGGATTCATAGCCGGCGCGCTTGAGCACGCGGCGGGTTTGCAAAACACCGATGGTTTGAATTAGCTCTTTGCGCAGGTTGGCAAGGCCCCCTAGATGTAGCAGCAGCATCCTATGGCCTGCCAGCCAGATCCGACCGTCGCCGGCGGAGAAATGGATAAGACGACGCAAATCGTCATCCGGCGGGAGGTTAAGCGACTTATCGGTAGTCATACCCAGATTATCGATAAAAATTGACGTTTGCCAAGTAATTTCTTTCGTTGAGAAAAGAATTCTCTTCATTATTTCATCAAATTATAAAAATAATATTTCATTATTTGATGAAAATTCAGCCCTATTTTTGGTTATTTGTTGCCTCGCACCAAAAATTCTGCGCCACATAGACTCTCGTTGAAACAATGAATTTAAAGGTCTTTTAAGGTTTTATCGATATTTCATCCAGAATTTTTGGTTACTGGCACGGCAATTGCGATAGGGACATCAAGTAAACGCATAACTTGTTATAAGGCAAATAATTCCATGATGCCCGCTACAACCACCGATTCACAAACGAATGCTGAGCAAGCCGTCGCACTAGAAGCCGACGCAGCCACCCTGGCGCGCCGTTATGTCCGCATCACCGGGCGCAGCGCAAACGGCTTTGTGACTTTCGAATTTTCGGTGGGCTGGCCCGACATGAGCGTCGAGCTCGCGCTGCCGGAAGAGCTTTTCAATGATTTCTGTGTAAAGAACAACGTCCAATTCCTCGACGAGCCCGTCGAAAACAAGCTGGGAGAGCACGATGAGTAGCATTGACCTGCAGGCCAAAGAAATCAAACCAGCCCGCAATACCTTCACTCATGTCGCACGACATATCGGTGGTGACAAACCGGCGTCGCGCTATCAAGAAGCAACGATAGGTTTGCAGCCGACACAAAATTTTCACTATCGCCCAACGTGGGATCCACAACATGAAATCTTCGATGCTTCGCGCTCGGCGATCAAGTTGGCCGACTGGTATGTGTTGAAGGATCCACGTCAGTACTACTACGCCAACTGGACCATTACGCGTGCGCGCCAGCATGAAGCGATCGAGGCTAACTACAGCTTTGTCGATTCGCGTGGCTTGCTCGCCCACATGACGGATGACGTGCGCGAAAGCGCCTGCAAAGTGCTGATGCCTCTTAGGCATGTGGCATGGGCTGGCAACATGAACAACACCTTCATTTGCGCTTATGGCTACGGCACGGCGATCACCGCACCCTGTAATTTTCACGCCATGGATCACCTTGGCATTGCCCAGTATCTGACTCGCTTTGGTCTGGCCGTGGACGATCCCGGCGTGCTCGACGCGGGCAAAAATGATTGGCTCAATGACCCACGCTGGCAGGTGTTGCGCCGACTGGTGGAAGACACGCTGGTGATGAAAGACCCAATGGAGATGTTCGTCGCGCAAAACCTCGCACTCGACGGCATGCTCTATCCGCTGATATACGGCGCCTTCGTCGACGATTACCTCACCCTGAAAGGCGGCACTGCGGTCGCCATGCTGACATCGTTCATGCCCGATTGGCACGACGAGTGCGCACGCTGGGTTGATGCGGTGGTCAAGGCATGCGCCGCTGAATCTGATGAGAACAAACAAATCATGACTGGTTGGATACAAACATGGACCGATCGCGTGCAAGCAGCGTTAGCACCGGTGGCCGAGATTGCTCTGGCTGAGCATGGGCAAGATGCGTTAGCCGAAGTGCGTACCGTGTTTAATGCGCGCGTAGCAAAAATCGGTATCACGCTCTAAGCCAGCAACCCGAAACTCATAACAATTATTAGGGGTAGACATGTCCAACGTATTCATTGCCTTTCAGGCCAACGAAGAATCTCGCCCGCTGGTCGATGCCATCATCGCCGACAACCCGGAAGCACAGGTGGTCTACTCCCCTGGTCTGGTGAAGATCGATGCGCCCAATCGCTTAGTCGTACGACGCGAGACGGTCGAAGAGATCATCGGTCGCAAATATGACCTGCAAGAGTTGTCGGTCAACTTAGTCACGATGACGGGCAACCTCGAAGAAGATGATGACGAGTTTGTGCTTAGCTGGAAGCACTAATCCCACTGCCACCTACGCGAGCCTGATATGGACAAGCGAGTCGAAAAAAAGAAGTTGGATCTGAACAGTCGCTATCACGCGCTGACCCAGGGTCTGCAATGGACTACCAGCTATCAGCCTGTGGAGAAGGTATTCCCCTACGCGCGCTACGAAGGAATTCGGGTGCACGACTGGTCGCAATGGCAAGACCCACTGAAGATGACGCTCGATGTCTGGTGGCGTCAACAGAGTGATAAAGAGCGTCGCGTGTATGCCGTGCTCGACGCCTTCGCACAAAACAATGGACAGATAGGTATTTCCGACGCGCGCTACATTAATGCCGTCAAGCTGTTGCTGCAGGCGTTCGCGCCACTGAAATATTCACTGCACCGCGCGCTGACACACAGCGCGCGCAATCTTCCCGATAACGCGCTGCGCACAGCAACTCAGTTACAAGCGACTCAGCTGCTACGCCACGCACAAAACTCCGTGCACGCAGCATCGATCTACAACAAATACTTTAATGGGATGCATGAAACACCGCGCTGGCATGAACAAGCGTGGTATCTCGCACCCGTTAAAAGTTTCGCTGAAGATGCTGCCTCTGCCGGACCGTTCGAGTTGCTGGTGGCGATCAGCTTTGGCTTTGAGTCGCTGTTATCAGACACGCTGTATGTACCTTTTATGAGCGCTGCTGCACACAACGGCGACCTGTCGATGGCACCAGCAGGCTTCTCTAGTCAGTCAGATGCAGCACGTCACAAACAAATCGGCATCACTGCAGTGAAATTCCTGCTTGAGCAAGACCCGGCAAACATCAGCACGGTGCAGCGCTGGGTCGATAAATGGTTCTGGCGCAGCTTCCGACTCATGCCTATGGTGGCCATGTTGCAGGACTACATGGTGCCCAAGCGTGTCGGCAGCTGGAGAGAATCCTGGGATACCTATGTCGAAGCGCCGGTCGAAGCACTGTTCGCCGAACTCGCACAATACGGCTTGAAGAAACCCGCCGGTTGGCACGCTGCCTGTGCTGCGAAAGATCACCTCAGCCATCAGGCATGGAATGCGTTTTATGGCTATGGCCACGCGCTCGCTTTCCACACCTGGGTACCTGGCAATGATGAGCTTGAGTGGCTGGATCGCAAATACCCCAACAGCTTTGAGCGCTGGTACCGCCCACGCCTGGCGCACTATGCGCAGCTGGAAACAGCCGGTCAGCGTTTTCATAACCACACGCTGCCTATGCAGTGCCAAGTGTGTCAGCAACCGATGATGTTTACCGAGCCTGTAGATGGACGCTGGATTGCGTATCGCGAAACTCAACACGCGGACGAAAATTTTCACTTCTGCAGCGATGAATGCCAGACAATTTTCGGTAACGAACCGGAAAAATATGTGCAAGCCAACTTGCCTTCGCATGCGATTTTGCAGGCACACCGTGGCGCGCCTATTGAAGATGCCTTGCAGGCTTCAATTGCTGAGCTAGGAGTTGTCATCGGTCGTGACAATGGCGAGTTCATCGGTTCAGAAGATGACGCTCACTTTACCGAATGGGGTGGTGGTCAGGACATGAAGGAGGCACAACTATGAGTGTCACTGCGATTGGTTCGTACTCGCACAGCCCGCACGATACAGCGGATCGTTTTTCCGCACCGCTGCTGTACGTGGCGTGGGATGAGCACATGATGTTTGCAGCACCTGCTGTAGTGCCTCTCTCTATGCACACCAGCATGGCGGATGTGCAAGCGAAATTGCTGCCATCGCTCTACAGCGAGCATCCTGATTTCAAGCGTATTCAATGGTCACAGGTGCAGTGGTTTTGCGGCGGAAAAATGTTTACTCCCAACTTTAATCGCACCTTGGCTGAGCATGGCTTTCAACACAAATCGGTACTGCGTTTTCGCACTCCCGGTTTGGAAGGATTGCGTGGCAGTTGCGGGTAACTCCTCCCCGCAGTAGCAACGCAACGCATCACCACCTCTACGGACCCGGCGGTGATGCGTGAAGTAAAAAAACGGGACCGTCATCAGTAAAAAAAGACATAACGGAGACAGCAAGACATGAAAAAGACCACTATTTTCGGCGGGGCAGTTGCGCTGGCACTGAGTCTCGCCGCTACTGGCGCGATGGCGCAAGATAAATGCGGCATGGGTAACGGTAAAAAAGCAACGGGTGAAGCGATCCAAATCGGCGCCATCGTTGGAAAAACCGGCCCTGAAGATTTCTCTTCTTCTGCGCGCGCTGCTCAGGCTTATTTCAATTGCGTGAACGCCAATGGCGGCATCAATGGTCGCCCGATTCAGTACACCGTACAGGACGATACCTG
>CAYUDI010000160.1:0-6097 GCA_964443585.1 uncultured Bifidobacterium sp. | reverse complement strand
ACCGTAGTGCACGTTAAAGCCGTGTGCAAATGAGAGTACGGCACCTTGCTTGGCATGTGGAGCGACGTTTTCGGTGTAAACCTGAGCGATGTTTTCATCAGGCAGCAGAATCATGATGACGTCTGCACCTTTGACTGCATCATTGACCTCGGCAACTTTGAGGCCGGCTTTTTCTACTTTGGCCCAGGACGATCCGCCCTTGCGTAAACCAACTGTTACCTTACATCCGGATTCGGACAAGTTCTGCGCGTGCGCATGGCCTTGTGAACCGTAGCCAATAATGGCGATGTTTTTACCTTTGATAAGGGAGAGGTCGCAATCTTTGTCGTAAAAAACTTTCATGATGTTCCTGATTTGAAAAAGGTTAATTGTGATTGTCTTCGATGTGTGGCGAAAGGGATCAAACTTTCAAGATGCGCTCACCGCGTCCTATTCCAGAGCCGCCGGTACGAACGGTCTCAAGAATGGCAGTGCGGTCAATAGCATCGATGAATGCATCGAGTTTTGATTTATTGCCTGTCAATTCGATGGTGTAGGTCTTTTCTGTTACATCGATGATGCGGCCACGGAAAATATCTGTGGTGCGCTTCATTTCTTCGCGCTCTTTGCCAACAGCGCGCACTTTGATGAGCATAAGCTCACGCTCGATATGTGCACCCTCTGTTAGATCGACCACTTTGACGACTTCGATTAGTCGGTTCAAATGTTTGGTGATCTGTTCTATGACATCGTCGGAGCCACTCGTCACCACGGTCATGCGTGACAAGGTGGGATCTTCAGTAGGGGCAACGGTCAGTGTTTCGATGTTGTAGCCCCGTGCTGAAAACAGGCCAACAACACGCGAAAGTGCGCCTGATTCGTTTTCCAGCAATGCAGAAATAATATGTCGCATTACAAGTCCTCCGAGCCAAGCAGCATTTCACTCAAACCTTTGCCAGCTTTGACCATCGGCCACACGTTTTCATCGCGATCGGTGATGAAATTCATGAACACCAAACGATCTTTCATCGCAAAGGCAGCTCTCATGGACGCATCAATATCGCCAGGCTTGGTGATGGTCATACCCACGTGGCCAAATGATTCGACGAGTTTGTCAAAATCAGGCAATGAATCCATATACGATTCGGAGTAGCGCGAACCGTAATCTATCTGCTGCCACTGACGCACCATGCCGAGGTAGCGATTGTTAAGCAAAATGATTTTTGGCGTGAGGTGATATTGCTTACAGGTGGCTAATTCTTGTATGCACATCTGTATCGATGCCTCACCTGTCACGCAGGCGACTTCAGCGCCAGGATTTGCCATCTGCACACCCATGGCATAGGGCAAACCTACACCCATGGTGCCCAGGCCGCCTGAATTAATCCAGCGCCTGGGTTTATCAAAGCCGTAGTACTGGGCTGCCCACATCTGATGCTGGCCCACGTCGGAGGTAATGAAGGCATCGCCTTTGGTTACTTCCCACAGTTTTTCAACTACGGCCTGAGGCTTAATCACTTCATCTGAAATGGGGTATTTGAGGCATTCACGCGAACGCCATTCAGTGATCTGCTTCCACCATGATTGAAGGGATTTTTCGTTAGGTTTGATTTCGGATGCATCAATCTGTGCAAGCACTTCGATTAATACATCTTTGACGTTACCAACAATAGGAATGTCGACCTTAACTCGTTTGGAAATTGATGACGGATCAATATCGATGTGAACGATTTTGCGCGGTACGCTACCAAAGTGCTTAGGATTACCGATGACGCGATCATCAAAACGTGCGCCTATGGCAATCAGCACGTCGCAGTGCTGCATCGCCATGTTGGCTTCGTAGGTGCCGTGCATACCCAACATACCAACGAATTTATCGCTGGAAGCACGGTAGCCACCCAAGCCCATGAGCGTGTTGGTGCAGGGATAACCCAATTTATCAACGAGTGTGTTGAGCTCGGGCGCAGCATCCGCAAGAATGACACCACCGCCGGAGTAGATCATCGGACGCTCAGCGCTTAATAACAACTGCACTGCTTTACGGATTTGACCCGAATGGCCTTTGTCTACGGGCTTATAAGAACGCATCTCGAGTTCTTTGGGATAGTCGTAGACAGCTTTGGCAATGGTGATGTCCTTGGGGATATCAACAAGCACTGGCCCGGGACGACCTGTGGTGGCGATGTAGAAGGCTTTCTTCATAACCATCGCCAGGTCTTTTACGTCCTTGACGAGAAAATTATGTTTAACGCAGGGACGCGTAATACCAACGGTGTCGCATTCCTGAAAGGCATCCTGACCTATTGCATGGGTCGGCACTTGCCCCGAAATGATCACCATAGGAATGGAATCCATGTAGGCAGTAACTAAACCCGTGACCGCATTGGTTACACCCGGACCGGAGGTAACAAGCGCAACGCCTACTTTGTTGGAACTACGAGAATACGCATCCGCTGCATGGACCGCCGCTTGCTCGTGGCGAACCAATATATGCTGAAATTTATCCTGCTGGAAGATTGCATCATAAATGTACAGAACTGCACCGCCGGGATAGCCGAACACATGTTCAACACCCTCTTCGGCTAAACAGCGCACAACAATTTCGGCGCCAGTGATTTCAGTACTCATTGCTACGTCCTTTCAAGGTCCATTGGAAATTGATCGGATGCTCTCTCCTGGCAGCACGATCTGCAGCGTCACGTAACAGGCATCCCTTTTTTGTGCGGTGACGTCGATCCGTTATGCGTACAACGACGCATTTCAAATCGGCGCTTAGCGCGACTCGTTCAGCCTGAATCCGTAGAACTGCATTACATGCCTCACGCTTGTGGCGCGGGTTAGAGCAAACAGTTTTCACATCGAAACAGCACGAAGGCACGAAATGCATGTTGAGCAAATCGGCTCGCGCAAAAAATACCCTCGCGGTAGCGAGGGGAACAATACGTTAATGCGTTGCAGCAGTAAGGTCAAGGAGAATCTTGGAAAACTCCTTTGAAATCAAGACTTTTCATGAGTAGATACGGCACCTTTTTATTTTCAAAATACTATCGTTAGTCACTCTCGCGTACCTAGCCTGGCCCGATGGGTAAAATGCCATCTCTTTAACACCTATACCCTCGAGCAGACTCGCCAGCCCCATGACGACCAACCCATCCAATAACTACCCACTACCAACAGCGCGATTGAGACATCGACTGTATTGCTTGATCTATGAGGCTATGTTGGTATTTGGTGTGCTGTTCATGGCGACATGGCTGTTTTCTACGCTGCTTGAACAAAAGCATGCTTTGTACTTGCGAGGCGCACTGCAAGACTGGTTGTTTGTAGTGCTGGGTCTGTATTTTTGCTGGTTCTGGACTCATGGTGGCCAGACGCTGGCGATGAAAACCTGGGCTATACGATTAGTCGACAAGCAGGGCATGCCAGTGACGTGGAAGCGCGCTCTGGCGCGCTACGCGCTATGTTGGTTGAGTGTTCTGCCGGGCATGGCCGTTGCACATTTTTCAGGTGCTCGCGGATGGATGATGTTGTTGATGCCCGCACTAAATTTTATTCTTTGGAGCGCTGCGACACGATTTGATTTAGACCATCAGTTTCCGCATGACCATTTTGCGGGAACTCGGCTTGTAACTGTGCCTGGAAAAACAAACGACACTAGCCAGTCTTTGGATGATGAATAATCAAGTGGCGTGAAGGTTCAGATGATGAACCTGTGGAGAGCTGTTGATGGACTACAAAATGAGCAGAGCCGTTACAGGCCGCTAAAACACGTCGACATTAAAAACTCTATGACTTGATCTTCGCTGTATTGATCACCCATACGAAGGTAATCGAGGGTTGGATCACACGAACGTGCGTAGATAGTAAACAGCACGACTTCCGTAGGTAAATCTTTGCGTATGGTTCCGTCTGATTTGGCACGCTCTATGAGCTGCCCCATCAGTTCATTTAAGTCCATCAGCCGATTGATGTAGCGCGTGTTGTTTAAAAGGGTTTCACGCAGGCTGGTGTTTTCAGTGGGCAGTGTGGGCAAACCACCCTTCATGCGAATTTCTAAGGCCCACTGCAATATGCTTCTTAGCTGATCAAACGCCGCTTGTTCGGATGAAAGCCCGCGAACAAACGCTAAGGTATTTTCTAGCAAACGAATCATGGCCGCTGCGGCCAGTGCTTCTTTGGATGGAAAGTGCTTGTAGAGGCTGGCTTTGGCAATGCCGACCTCGGCCGCAACCTCGTCCATGGTCATCATTTCAAAGCCTTTTTTCGCCAACAAATTGTTGGTTGCATCAACGATTGCGTTCTCGCGAACGATCAACTGCTGTTGCTTAAAGGAGAGTTTGGGTTCTGTACTCATCAGTTGCGATGAAGGCTATGCAGTATTAAAGTGTCCAGATTATACGTTACTGGCATCGTATTGGAGCGAATTTATTTCTTTAATAACATTAATAACGCCCAAGAACGAAACATGCAAAAAGATTAACGAGGCGCTGAAATAAAAACCAGGCGTTAGTTTAGTCATCCGATCGACGTCAAACGCACGCCGATGAAGAAGATTTAGATTCATCGCGACCCATCATTCCCGACTACCGAGTAGTCTCTGTTTCACGATTTTCACTCCACACATCAAAACTACATGACGAATAAATTTCTTTCCGTATGTGTCTACTGCGGATCTTCCGTAGGAAACAATCCCGTCTTTGCCGATGCTGCAAGGTCGTTGGGCCGCAAGCTGGTCGAACAAAATTTATCGCTGGTGTATGGGGGTGGGCATGTCGGTTTGATGGGGATCGTTGCTGATGCTGTGCTTGATGCAGGGGGTGAAGTTACCGGTGTCATCCCAAAAGCACTAATGGACTCCGAAGTGGGTCATGAGCGTTTAACGCGACTCTTTGTCGTTAAAGACATGCATGAACGCAAAGCCCTGATGGCCGAGCACGCACATGGTTTTATTGCGATGCCCGGTGGTATAGGCACACTGGAAGAATTGTTTGAAGCACTTACGTGGGCTCAGCTAGGCTTTCATGAAAAACCTGTTGGCTTATTTAATGTGGATGGATTTTACGACAAACTAATTGAGTTTCTTAACCAGCTAACGTCGCAGGGTTTTTTACGTCCTGAGCACCGAGATTTATTGATTGTTCAGGCTGAGCCAGACGCGTTGATTACACAGCTAAAAAAATTCACTATGCCCGCTGGGGTAAGTTGGTTAAGCCGCCAACGCGCACAAACTTTGGGACCTTGAGATCACTTCATTACTACTCATCTATATCGGTAATCAGCTAATGGATTGGGCTTGTAGTGCTTGCCTGAAATCGTCGAGTAAATCGTTCGTGTCTTCTATACCAACAGAGACGCGTATCAATGATTCGGATATACCCATACTGGCACGACGTGCCTGTCCCATTTCGTGATAAATCGTGTGCGCGACCGGTATAACTAAGGTGCGCGTATCACCCAGATTACTTGCAGGTATAGCGAGTTTCAATCGATTGAGGTAATCAAAACAATCGATACCGTCGTTTAATTCAAAACTAAGCAAACCACCGTAGGCACGAAATAATTTCGTCGCTAGTGCATGCTGGGGATGTGATTGCAAACCTGGGTAGTACACCGCAGCGACTCGGGCATCGGCTGATAGCATGCTCGCCAAGGCCAATGCTGTTGATGATTCGCGCTCTATGCGCAAGGCCATGGTCTCGGACCCCACCGCCAAATGATGTGCTGCCTCAGGGCCTAGCGCGCCACCAAAATCACGCAACGCTTTTGCGCGTAATTGCGCCATACCCCACTGCTGTGGCGCGAAGCGCTTGTAGTTTTCTGCGATGTTGGGATAGCCGCTCCAATCGAACAAGCCAGTGTCAGTCAAACTCCCACCCAATGCATTGCCATGACCGCCTATCGATTTAGTCAGTGCATTAATAACCAAACCGGCACCGACTTCTTTGGGGCGAAACAGATAAGGTGAAGTCATGGTGTTATCAACGACATACAGAATGCCACGCTCACGACACAGAGCGCCAATACGTTCGAGATCAGCAATTTGTGTTCGTGGATTAGCGATGGTCTCAACAAAAACCAATCGGGTATGCGGCGTGATAGCGCGCTCTACATTGCCTAC
>CAYUDI010000159.1:0-6127 GCA_964443585.1 uncultured Bifidobacterium sp. | reverse complement strand
GTTGCGGCAAATGCAAACCGGTGTGCGCCACGCATGTGCCGCGTGCCAATTTGCTGTATTCGCCGCGCAATAAAATTTTAGCCACCTCATTGCTGATCGAAGCTTTTCTTTACGAAGAACAAACTCGACGTGGTGTATCCATACGCCATTGGGAAGAATTCGAAGACGTAGCAGACCATTGCACCATTTGCCATAAATGCCTTACTCCGTGCCCGGTCGATATTGATTTCGGTGATGTATCCATGAACATGCGCAATCTGCTGCGCAAGATGGATAAAAAATCGTTTAATCCTGGCACCACAGCGGCTATGTTCTTTTTGAACGCGACTGACCCTGCAACAATAAACGCTACCCGTCAAATCATGATGGGTTGGGGTTACAAGATTCAGCGATTGGCGCATGATGTGCTGAAAAAATTCGCGAAGAAGCAAACCAAAGCTCCATCATCCACGCATGGTAAAGCCCCGATACGTGAGCAGGTCATTCATTTCATAAATAAAAAAATGCCGGGTAATTTGCCCAAGAAAGCCGCACGTGCTTTGCTTGATATCGAAGACGACAAATTTATTCCCATTATCCGCAATCCAAAAACTACCGATGCGGATACGGAAGCCGTGTTTTATTTTCCTGGTTGTGGCTCAGAGCGTTTGTTTTCACAGGTGGGCTTAGCCACACAAGCCATGCTCTGGCATGTGGGCGTACAAACCGTACTGCCACCAGGCTATTTGTGCTGCGGCTACCCACAACGTGGTTCAGGCGATTTTGATAAAGCAGAAAAAATCATTACCGACAATCGCGTCTTGTTTCACCGTATGGCCAACACACTGAACTATCTCGATATTAAAACCGTGGTGGTTTCGTGTGGTACCTGCTACGACCAGTTGCAAGGCTATGAATTCGACAAAATATTCCCTGGCTGCCGCATCATCGATATCCATGAATATCTTTTGGAAAAAGGTGTGCACCTTGAAGGTGTGACGGGTACCCGCTACATGTATCACGATCCTTGCCACAGCCCCATGAAGTTGCAGGATCCTTTAAAAACAGTGAATGCATTAATCACGACAGTCGATATGCAGAAAATAGAAAAGAACGATCGATGCTGCGGTGAGTCTGGCACTCTGGCGATATCGCGTCCTGATATCTCCACCCAAATTCGTTTTCGCAAAGAAGCTGAAATGGTAAAAGGTGCCGACAAGTTGCGTGCCGACGGATTTGAGGGCGACGTAAAAATACTTACATCGTGCCCATCGTGCTTGCAGGGCTTAGCGCGTTACAACGATGATTCCGAGACCACTGCCGATTACATCGTCGTTGAAATCGCTCGCAATCTTTTGGGAGCTAATTGGATGCCCGAGTACGTTGAACGTGCCAACAGCGGCGGCATAGAGCGCGTGTTGGTCTAGCCATGAGTAACGTGATAGCGGTGTGTGAGTTGTGCGCAAGCTCTGGTGGCGATCTGATACACCAGGGTGAGTTATTTCGAGTAGTGTTGGTTGACGATCCTAATTATCCTGGGTTTTGTCGAGTGATTTGGCGCGATCATGTGAAAGAAGTCACTGATTTACATGAACTCGATCGTATGCTCATGATGGATGTGATGTGGCAGGTTGAGCAAGTCGTGCGTGATGTGATGCAGCCAGAAAAAATCAATTTGGCGAGCTTGGGCAATATAGTGCCCCATCTTCATTGGCACGTGATTCCGCGCTACACCGATGATGCTCATTTCCCTGCGCCGGTGTGGGCCGAGCCTAAGCACAGTCCATCATCTGAATCATTAGCAGCGCGCCGGGAAAAACTACCCACGCTACGCAAAAAATTGCAACAGCACTTGGCTAGCTACACGTAAAATTTTTTGTGCATCACAAACTCTCGTGTCTTGATGCGAGCACAAGCTCGAATAACAAACATTAAAAATTATACTAATGAGCAATCACATTCCTACGGCACTCACCTTGCACAAAGCCTCTCGTACCTTGGAGATCAGTTTTGATGATCTCGGATCGGTCAGCTTGTCATGCGAATTTTTGCGCGTGCATTCGCCCTCAGCCGAAGTGCGTGGGCATGGGCAGGGTCAAGAAGTACTTCAGACGGGCATGCGCACTATAGAAATTCAGGCCATAGAGCCTGTAGGTAATTACGCAATACGCCCTGTATTTTCAGATGGTCATGACAGCGGGCTCTACACCTGGGATTTTCTGCATTCACTCTGCTCTGAGCATGAACAACTCTGGCAAACCTATCTGCAGCGACTCGAGGCCGCAGGTTTCACACATGATGCAGGTCGCGACGCACCCATGGTCAAGCAAGGCGCGGGCTGCGCTTCGCATTAATATCTATGCTTTAGGCGTTCGCCGTCTCGCCATCGACCCAACGAGCTAGGCCTTACGTCTGTGCCTGATTTCGCGGCTGTATCTGACCAAGCAACTACTCTGCTTCTATAAACTGCTTGAGCATATGCAGCTGCCTAAACATGAGATCCGCATAAATCTTAGCGGCTTCTGCTGTCACTTCCGTCGCACCCTTAGGTAGCTCAAGAATATTTTTTCCTACCTGATCCACAGCGAGTCTCAATTCGTGACGAAATGCCTTTAATAGATCCTGGCCTTGCGGTGAGTTCAGGTAAGTTGCGGGCTCCATTGGCACAAATAATTGATCTAACCAATGATCACGCAAATCGAAATCGTATACGCCAAAATTGTCATCTGGATCGATTGCTACAATCGGAGCCTGCGAACCAATAGGGCTGATAGAACTACTATTGGAACTACTACTTGAGCCGCCAGAATCGTTAATCATTTTTTTGCCGGCAATTGGAGACCAAGCCGCTTGCCATGCCTGTTCAATTTTTGTCGCCAGTGATAAATACACGCCTTGGCGCATTAAGGCATCAGCGAGTGCTCCTGCTTCTGCCGTATAGGTTGGTAAGATATGGAGCACAGACGGCGCGGGAACTGTGAAGTTATAGCAGGTCTCAAATAGGGATTCAAAAACTAATGCTGTTTTTGTGGTTTCGTTAGTAGTAGCGAACTCAATCAATTGATTGAGTTCGCTTTTGGCCCACTGGTTTAATAAATTAAAAATTGTAGACTCAGATAATTCACTTTCGTAGGGATTCCAATTTTCACCGTATTCGACCCA
The DNA here is from genome assembly GCA_964443585.1 of uncultured Bifidobacterium sp. GTDB lineage: Bacteria > Pseudomonadota > Gammaproteobacteria > Burkholderiales > Burkholderiaceae_D > Pernthalerella. The sequence goes on along the minus strand of CAYUDI010000159.1, from coordinate 2,986 downwards.
GATTTTTTCCAATGTTGCTAACATACCTGTCCTAAAAGATAGGCCAATTTCTGGATAGATAGTTGATGAATTGCCTAACAGGTGAGATTTTATTTGAGGTAATGCCAGTATATACGGTCGGATGAATTCGATGAGCGCCGGACATATACCTGCCAGACTTAGCATGTAATCTATTTTCTGAGTAATTAAAATCTCAGGCGAAGCGGTGACGGCGAATTGAATAAAACTGTCGAATTCCAATAGTTCCAAATGTTTTAGTTGTGGACTGGCATTAGGTAAATTTTTGAACACAAACGGCCATACATGGCTAAGTAAAATTATCTCGCGCGTGATTGGATATTGCCCCCTATCGATCGCCTCTTTGCGCAACTCAAGCCAGTCGGACTGAGTTTGTGCATTGACTAATAATCGTGCCAATATCTCAGCATCAACAACTCTTTGAGATGTTGAATTAAGTAACGAAGCGTTAAGTGCATCCATGGCAATGTGCAAAGCATTCTGACTAAGCATATTCAACTGACCTATCTTAGCGCCCTGATCCAGGAGTAAAGATATAACATTCAGTTTTTTGTTTTGCACAGCAAGCATGAGCGCATCATTACCATTTTGTTCGCTTCCATGTAAGGAAGCGCCATAGCTGAGTAGTAGCCGCAACATGGGAATCTGAATATTCTCAGTGTAATTATTATTAAATGTTTGGATAATTAAGCTGTGCCGGCTCAACTCTGAGGCGGTACTTTTAGCCGGTACATTCATTTGTAACAGATAGCTTGCAACGTCTATATGCCCATATTTAACTGCCGTTGATAAGGCTTTAAAACCGTAATGCTGATCTGAAAATAATGTGGCACCATAACTAATTAGTAGTTTGACTATCTCAATGGAGCCCCCCATTGCCGCATAAGTCAGCGCTGTTGTTTTATCTCGATTGGCTATATTGGGATCGGCACCGGCTTGCAGAAGGAGCGTAGTAATTTCCAGCGAATTTTCCTTGCAAGAATTGAATAAGGCAGTACCCCCGAACAAATCAGGCTGATTAACGCTTGCTCCATGGGCGATAAAAATTTTTACTAAGTCAATATTTTTAATAGAAGCTGCTTCCATCAGGGGTGGATGTATACGGTTCGCATTATCAAGTGTGGCACCTTTTGCTAAAAAATATTCCACGAGTTCCACGCTGCCGCTACGTGCCGCCAAAGCTAAAATCGAAAAACTTTTTTGGTTAATATGATCGATATCAGCACCTTTTGATACTAGTAGCTTGCAGGCATCCAAATGTCCAGCTGCGGCAGCTTTACTTAAAGGCGTACTTCTGTCGGGAGATTCCTGATGAATGTCAGCCCCCTTTGCAATTAATAGCTGGTAGATTTCCACATCCCCATTTTTGGCTGCTAAACTCAGTGGGCTGACTTCCTCATTAGCCAGGCTCGCGCCGTGATTAAATAGCAGCTGACAAATAAGGAGAAATCCTTCTTTAATAGCGTAGCTCAGTGCGGTATATTCATTTTCATCCTTTGAATTGATATTAGTGGGATACGTCAGCAATAGACTTACGATTTCGAAATGACCTTTAGACGAAGCGAAGATCAGCGCATTTTTTTCAGTGGAATTAACAGCAACAGGATCGGCGCCATTTTGTAAAAGCAGTTGTACTGTCGGAAGGTCGCCCCATTGCGCGGCAATCATGAGCGCGGTTGTTCGGGATAAATTGCCTTCATTGACTTCCTGGTTTTGCAATGCCTGCATGTGAAGTAATTCTTGCCGAAATTTATCCCGATCAAAATCAGAGCCGAACAACACTAAATGAATTTCATCATCCTCTAAACATACAGCGCCGCACTTGTCGAAAAGCGTTTCTATATTCTCTGCCAAATTTTCAAAAGTTTCTGCTCGAAATTCTCCTTTGGGCCAGTTTTTACTGTCCTCACCAAACAGTAATTTGCACGCTTCGGTAGAATTTTTCTGATTTTTAATAGCATTAATTATTGTACGTAAAGATATATTTTTGCATTCAGGATTAATTTTTTTTTGCCAGCCTTGCTCTGGTGCGCAGACATTTAGTAGTGTTGTTGCCGAAGATGAAGATGAAGAGGATTTTGGACTTAGCAGCGCAATGACATCATGGGCACCCACGCTAGTAGCCATGGTCAATGCGTGATCCAAGGCCTCCGGTATGCAGTTTTGCATACCTGTTTCGAGTAGCTTTAGTATTAGATCGGGCGCATTCGCTTTGGTGGCTTGCTCAAGGGCGTTACGGAAGTGAGCAAACGTATTTGGACTAAACGTATCTCCCATTTGGTAAGTTCTGCCCATGTTCATAGTTAGCAGATGTTCGCAGGTCCATTTAACCAACAGCCGCACACCCGAATCTGCGCCGGCTTGTAATGATTCATTGATTGATGATTCGCCCGCTTGCGTCGGCGATTCTTGCGTGCGACGTTTTTTGGAGACGGGCTCACTAGAGTTCAATGGCACATTCTGATTGCCGAGTGATTCTTCTTCCGGCCGGGCACGTTTGGTTCCGTGACGCTGTTCTTCGGTGCTTTGATCTTCGTCGCTGCCACCGCCGACCTCCATGCCGTCGACCTCCATCCCATCGACCTCCATGCCGTCAACCTCGGGCGAGTACAAGCGTGGCGGTGAAGGGCGATCTTCAGGTGATTTTGACTTAGAACGGGCGGGGCTAACGCCAGTGATCAGAGTAGCGTCAGTATTTTCATCGTCGCCGCTGTATTGAGGAGATGAGGGGAGATTTGGATTCGGTTTCATAAAAATGTTGTTTTTGGGTTTAGATAAAGGGTGCCGGTTCTCTGGACATATCTGTGGGCGCAATGCTGAAAAAGTTCACTCTGGATTGGGCTGATGAGGGTCTTAGATAGACTTGTATAATGATGTTCCCTAGAAGCTACGGATTTTTGTCATGTCCCAGACCCATTTCGGCTATCAGCAAGTCCCTGAAGAACACAAGGCGCACAAGGTGGCCGAG
>CAYUDI010000158.1:0-6136 GCA_964443585.1 uncultured Bifidobacterium sp. | reverse complement strand
GTAATTCAGCAGATTTACGTCCAGGGGCTATGTCTTCTACGAACACTTTACCTACCCATGCTGACATCTCAGCCCCGCTATTGGCATCAATGACTTTTTTCAATTCAGGCGGCAAGCTATCGTACTTAGCCTGATTCATGGCAAACACAAAGGCCGTATTGGACATTTGAGCTTCGCCTGCAGCTGCTTCGGTATGAAATTTAGTGATTTCTTCAAATTTCATGGTCGGGATAACTTCCCATGGGATCATCGCACCATCAATCACACCTTTGGAAAGTGCTTCTGCTGCTTGTGGCAATGGCATAGGTACGGGCGTGGCTCCTAAAGCAGCGACCATTTTCGATGCCTGACGATTTGGTGCACGTATTTTTAAGCCTTTAAAATCATCAATTGTTTTAACTTGTTTTTTAGTGGTGTGTAGTAATGCACCATCATGCAGATGAAACAAGATGGGCTTTACGCCTTTGTATTCAGCACTCGCATTTTTCATTGCGTAATTCCATAAGCCGCGACTTGCGCGCTCTGAATCTTGCACCATGAAAGGCAATTCAAATGCTTCTGTTACCAGAAAACGACCGGCCTGATAGCCAGGCACTGTCCATATGATGTCGGCTACGCCATCTTTAGCTTGATCAAATAGCTGAGGTGGTGAGCCGCCCATTTGCATCGAGGGATAAATCTGGCATTTGAGTTTGCCCGCGGATTCTTTTTCTATCTTGGCGCACCAAGGCACCATAAAATTTTTGTGGGCTGTCGAGCCTGCGGGTAAAAAGTGATGAACTTTGAGTGTGATCGTTTGTGCCGAAACTAGCGCAGGCAGCAAACTGGTGATCATAATGAGAAGCACGCGGGCAAATAAGGTATTCATTAGACTCTCTTAGACGAAGGGATGAGTTTCAAATCCGGCAAGTGCTGATTCATCTGGTTAAGAGCAACCCTATCGAATCAGACAATGTGCTGCGTGATTGTAGTACAGCCTGCCGCGAAAAGAAGCTCAAATTATTTAAGTGTTTGTCTGAGTGTAGCGAGAGGCTGCGATAATCACTGATGCAATTTATTGCGTTGTTTTTTTACTTGCAACTGCAAAGGATAGGGAAATGTCACAAGGACTTGCCGCAGGTAGTCTGGTTGGTGTTGTCGGAAGTGGTGCCATGGGAACGGGTATAGCGCAGGTCGCCGCTACTGCAGGTCATAGAGTTGTGTTGTTTGATGCACGCGATGGTGCAGCGCTTGCGGCATGCGATGCAATACGCAAAGTATTTGCTACCTTGGTTGATAAAGGTCGCATGACGGCTGATCAGGCAAATGCAGCGGGTGCACGCCTGCATCCAGCTTCGTCTCTTAACGAATTCAAGCCGGCCTCACTGGTGGTTGAGGCCATAGTTGAAAATCTGGAGGCTAAGCAGCAGTTGTTTGCTTCGCTAGAGGCTGTTGTTGCGCCCGACTGTGTGTTGGCTACAAACACGTCATCGATTTCTATTACATCCATAGGCGCCAAGCTTTTACACCCAGCGCGTTTGGTCGGTATGCATTTCTTTAATCCTGTGCCCTTGATGGCTCTGGTAGAAGTCATTAGCGGGTTAGCCACATCATCAGCGATGGCTGATTGTATAGAAGCTACTGCTAAAGACTGGGGCAAGTTGCCAGTGCGTGCAACATCGACTCCCGGATTTATTGTTAACCGCGTGGCGCGACCATTTTATGCGGAGGCCTTGCGTCTTTTGCTTGAGCAAGCAGCTGATCCAGCATCTATTGATGCGGTGATGCGTGATGCGGGTGGTTTCCGTATGGGGCCATTTGAATTGATGGATTTAATTGGACATGATGTTAATTTTGCTGTTACACAGTCAGTGTTCGAGGCTTACCATAACGATCCGCGATTTACGCCCTCGGTGATACAAAAAGAATTATTGAATGCTGGATTTTTAGGACGAAAATCAGGCCGTGGTTTTTATGCATATGGCCCAGATGTACCAGCACCCTCACCACAACAACATGCGGATAGTGTGTATAGCGGCAAACCCTCATTCCATCGCCATGCACCAGTAGCAGTAGCTATCGCTACTCGCTTAGCCGCCGCAGGTCATGAGGTTGATTGGCATGAACATATCGATGACAACACGCCATTGATTACCCTGCATGGTGCATCGCTTTACTTAACCGACGGACGCAGCGCGACTGTGCGCGCATCCGAATCAGGCCAGGCCGACACAGTACTTGTTGATTTAGCGCTTGATGTGGATACCTGTACTCGCTTAGCCGTTGCAGTGGCGGATCAGTGTTCTGCTGCTGCGCAATTAGCGCTGGTAGGTGTGCTACAGGCGGCGGGCTATCGTGTAACCATGCTGCGCGATGTGCCAGGCATGGTAGTGATGCGCACCGTAGTCATGTTGGCCAATGAAGCAGCCGATGCCGTAAATCAGGGAGTGTGCAGCGCGGCCGACGCGAATCTGGCAATGCAAAAGGGGGTGAACTATCCTTTGGGGCCGCTGGCGTGGGCAGAGCGTATAGGACTAGAATTTATTAAACGCGTTCTACACAATTTGTCAGCCGAATATGGCGAAGACCGATACCGGCTCTCGCCGTTAATTCGTCGTAAGGTGGCGGGTGGTACAACGTTTTGATTCAACAGGCAGTAATGAATTGAGTGACTGTATTTATTAAGGCCTCGGGTTGATCGCGATGAGGAGAATGTCCGCACTCGGGAAGTTCAGCGATGACAGTGTGCGGCAAGTATTCTTGTATCCCCGTGATTTGTTTGAGCGTTCCATACTCGTCTTGCTGACCCTGAATGGCTAATAGTGGACAAGAGATTGATGATAACGAGGACTCGATAGACCAGTCACGGAATGATGGGTTTAGCCAGACATCGTTCCAGCCAAAAAAAGCAGAATCCACATCATCATGATAGCGAGCGAGTTTCTCACGCAACCCCTGATGCTCATAAGCCTCACGTGCCAGAGCTATGCTACTAATGCTGATGTCTTCCACCATGATATGGGGCGCTACAACGACAGCACCCGCGCACTCGTGCGTAAATCGTGATGCGTATAACAAGGCGATTGAGCCACCATCGCTATGCCCAAACAGCCAGGGCTTGTTTACATTCAGACTTGATAGCAGCGTGGGTAACACTTCCCAGGCTTGCTGATGCATGAAGTCAGTACCCCAGTGTTCATCGCTATCGCGCGGAGTTGAGTTGCCGTAACCGGGTCGGGAATACACCAATCCGCGCATATGCAGTCGCTGGCACAAGGTGTCAGGAAAATCTTTCCATAACGCGACTGAGCCTAAACCTTCATGCAGAAACACCATCACCGGTGCAGTAATTGATCCGCTGCCTACCCACCGATATTCGATGCGGATATCGCGTTCTTTCCAGCGCAACTCTGCGTGCATAGCCAGCCCTACCACTCTTACAGTTCGCGTAATCGAAAGCGTTGTATCTTGCCGGTGGCTGTTTTAGGCAGATCACCGACAAATACGATTTCACGCGGATATTTATGTGGTGCGAGGCGAGTTTTCACAAATGATTTTAAGTCGACTTCTATGGTGCTGGTGTCATGATTCGGGTCGCGCAATACAACGTATGCAATTGTTTTAATCAGGCCTTGGCTATCGGGTTTTCCTACAACAGCGCATTCGAGCACGGCCTCATGTCCCATCAATGCAGATTCCACTTCTATGGGGGAGACATATTGCCCACTCACTTTAAGCATGTCATCACTACGGCCGGCATACACGTAGTAACCCTCATCATCGAGTAAATATTTATCACCACTTTTTACCCACGGGCCCTGAAAGGTACTCATCGATTTAGCACGATCAGTCCAATACAAATGGGCTGCGCTGGGGCCTTTAATATACAGATCACCCACATTGCCCACCGACACGGGATTACCTAAATCATCGCGTAATTCCACTTCATAGCCAGGTACTGGTGTACCCGTGGTGCCATAACGCACCTTGCCTGATCGATTGGATAAAAAGATATGCAGCATCTCCGTCGAACCCAAGCCATCCAATACATCGCAGTCAAACTGCGCACTAAATTTTTCGCCTATTTCACGTGGCAGTGCCTCACCCGCCGATGCACATAAACGTAGAGCGACTTGAGATTTTTTTGGTAAATCAGTTGCTGCCAGCATAGCGACATACAGTGTAGGTACACCATAAAAAACAGTAGGATGATGCTTAATCAAGCGCTCAAATACGGAAGCGGGTGTTGCTCGTTCCGCCATTAGTAACGTCGTTGCGCCGACGGAGAGTGGAAAGGTCAGCGCGTTACCCAGGCCATAGGCAAAAAATAATTTTGCCGCAGAAAAAACCAGATCATCTTCGTTCAAATCCAATACGGGTTTGCCATACAACTCGGCTGTCCAGTACAAGTTGGCATGCGTATGTACAGCACCTTTGGGTTGGCCTGTTGATCCACTAGAGTAAAGCCAGAATGCGAATTGATCAGCATGCGTGTCAGCATGGTGATTCAAAGCAAGTGCATTAGAGTTGAGTAAAGTGCTCATGGCAATTTCGCCGTGGCTCTGATCACGACTTGATACAACGATGGGGATAGTCCTATCTAACCCCACCAGTGCATCTTGAACAGTAGCCAGCAAGGCCGCAGAGACAACAATCATTTTGGCGTCGCTATGCTGAATCATGTAAGCATAGTTATCTGCAGGTAGTAGTGTATTTACCGGAACGGGAATCACACCAGCAAACAACGCACCTAAAAACGCAATCGGCATGTCTATGCTGTCATGCATAACAAGTAGTACTCGTTGTTCGGGTTGTATACCTTGCGCTAACAGCCCTGCTGCAAACTGACGTACTTTGAGATCAAGCTCGCCATAACTAATTTCGCTGTGATCATCGCGAAAGGCAAGCTTATGTTTTCTGTTCTGATTAAGCGTCAGAATATGATGCGCGAAGTTAAAGCGCTGGGGTAAATCAGCGTGTTCTGCGGTCATGCGGTTGTCTCCTCCAGCCGGCTTGATTTTTTATGTGCCTGGCTTTGTATCAAAGCTGTTTTTTCAAGCTATTAAATTTTTAGATAGTCAATGGGGTGCTGTGCTTGGTGAGTAGTTCGAGTACCGACGCGGGAGCTTGCAGTGCGCTCTTGCGGTGATAAAAGTTCAATGCACGTAGTCCACCCAGTTCTTCGCCTCCGCCAGAGCGGCCAGGACCACCGTGTATGGAGACAGGCATGACATTGCCATGACCAGTGTGGGTCTTGCCAACCTCAGGGCTCACTACATGAACGCGACCGTGGGACGCGGCTAGCTGCTCAGCCACATCAGCCATCCATGGAGTGTCTGCGCTATAAACAGAGGCGACTAATGAACCCTGGCCACGATGCGCTATGTCGATGGCATGGTCTGCATCACGATAACCAATCAGGCTAGCGACAGGACCAAACACTTCATAACGATGTATTTCAACAGCGGCGTCGGCATCACGCACACCTAGCAGTGTGGGTGCTACGCAGGCAGACTTGGCATCGGCATCCACTAGCGGCTGAGCTGCGCCATCAAACAACACACTGGCTTCTGATTTAAGACGGTGCAAACCTTCTTGCACGCTATTGAATTGATCGCGACTGACTAAAGCGCCCATAGAAGTTTCTGGATTGCGTGGATTACCTACGCGTATGGCCGCGAGTTTACCTGCGACTGCTTCAGCAACGGCATGCATGTAGGCTTTGGGTACGAGTGCACGACGTGGGGCAGTGCAACGTTGTCCACTTTTAATCGTCATGTCACGCGCAAGATTATCGACAAACAAATCAAACGCGGCAGTGCCGGGTGTAGCGTCTTCACCGAGTAAGGTGACATTTAAACTATCAGCCTCTATGTTGGCACGTACCGAGTCGCGAGCAATTGCCGCATGCGCACGTATCGTTGCAGCAGTATCCGCAGAACCTGTAAACGAGAGCACATCAAACGGTGTTAACGCATCGAGCAATCCGGTTGAGTTACCGCACACTATAGACAGCGCCCCTTTAGGCAGCACACCAGCAGCGATCACATCACTCACCATGCGGTGCGTAAGCCATGCTGTGACAGTGGCAGGTTTAATCACAACAGGCACACCTGAGAGCAGGGCAGGCGCTGCTTTTTCCCACAAGCCCCAGCTC
>CAYUDI010000157.1:3383-6142 GCA_964443585.1 uncultured Bifidobacterium sp. | reverse complement strand
GGGATCTTCAGTCGGCTCAATCAATAGTATGGTTTCATCAGAAAACTGTATTGCCCAACTAGGATCTTCAGTTTGAGCAACAGCATCAATGTCCGGTGTGCTTGGGCCAAGCTCTTGTAACAGTTGCTGAATTTTTTCTACTGTTATTGTCATAGTTCATTCCGAGTAAAAATTAGTATTCAATTTCTATCAAATATAGCCTTTACTTTTTCTATTTTTCTACTGAGTTCAAATTTTTCTGGTCTATCATGTTCTCTACAGAAGAATAAAAAGTATTCATACGGCTCATATAATTCGATAACATGTCAGCTTTAGATTGATCGCCATACAAATTTTTTATAGTTTTATTTTCTACTGAAGGTGGCTTACTTTCACTGGGAATAGAATTATCAGAATTTAGAGGTTGTGTAGTAGATACGGAATTTATGCTCATAATTTTTCCTTTAGAGTTTCTATACGTACTTATTAAGTACTTATTTATGCACCTAGATGGAGCATATCCATAGGCCCTGGCACATTGCCCACGACATCTTGGGATTCTCCCGTTACATACAGGCTCCACACATGGGAAATATTAGAAAAATTTGATATCACAATTTTTAAATCATTCAGCATTAATCCATCTGCATATAATTCATACAGCAACATTAAATCTCCCCCAGGCCCGGCAAGTGCCATTTTTACGCCGCCTGTATCTTTCCAAAGCAAGTTGTAACAAAGCAATGCTTCATAGACCGATAGCTGCATACTTTCTGATGGTATGCCGAGCATGCTGGATAAAACAATGCGATCTGGTTTTTCTGCCCACTCGAGCATGATGATGGACTGATCCTCAAGCTGAATCGCCCAGTTGCTATCTTCGCTTTGGATTACGGCTTCGATTTCTGCCATGTTTGGCCCAATTTCTTCCATCATGGTCTGCATAAGTTCTAGGTTTGTAGCCATTCAACCTCCAAAAATATTGCATGAAAGACTTACTTTCCACATACGTGAAAAAACGCAACGTTTTGTTCCATTTTTTTGTGAAATTCAAAAAATATTTTGCTGTAAAGACAATTTCATCTTCGAAACAGCTGATTTTTGATGATTTATTATTTTCTTGTTTGGAATATTTTTTGCAGAAAATTTCTTTATTTCCTTGCATCAATATTTAATGTGTCTTTGTATTGCTTAATTTGATCGTAGGTGCTGTAAATGAATTACCAAACTATATTTGGTGATGCTTGATAGAAATAAATGTTTTATTTCCGATTATTGGTTACTGTATTGCTAGTATCTGTACTGAATAAAAAATTCAACGATTAGTAGTTAAGCACCAGAGTTAATTGACCAAAATAGTGCCCTACGCTGATTAGTTTTTGATTTTGAATGATGCGCCCATAGAGTGTGACGCAAAATGTTTTTGTGTCTGGATTGATGTCCCGAATGGGACTAGAGATATTTTGACCTGCTGGTTGCAAGCGCTGAGGGTCAATGTATACAGCAACTTCAGTTTTTAGAAAAAACTAAGAAAACATAATGCAAATAAGCTACAGCGCTGTTGTAAAACAGTATTCGATGATTCAACACACTCAGCAAGTCTGGCTCTTATGGCCAGACTTGCGGTGTTTCGATAGTTAGGTGCTTAGTGGCTCGAGTACCAAAAAACATCAATTAAACGTTTTTCCTTCGTGTGCTAATTTTTTTAGCAAGGGTGAGACAGCCCAAGCTTCTGCATGGCGTCCTTTTGCATACGACTGAATTGCCATGACTACGTTGGAAAGTCCAACCGTATCGGCGTAGAACATAGGGCCACCGCGGAACAAGGGAAATCCATAACCGGTTAAGTACACCATGTCGATATCAGAAGCTCGCATGGCAATACCCTCTTCCAATACGAGCGCGCCTTCATTTACCAGGGCATATACGAGGCGCTCAACGATTTCCTGATCGCTCACCTTGCGTCGCTCTATGCCCTCGGCTTTGGAATGGTCGATGATCATGGTGTTGACTTCAGTCGATGGATAGGCTTTGCGATCCCCTGCTTTGTAGTCATACCAACCGGATGATGTTTTCTGACCAAAGCGCCCTTTTTCACAGAGCAAATCGGCCACTTTGGAATACGTTACTTCAGGTTTTTCGACATAACGACGTTTACGTATATACCAGCCGATATCGTTACCTGCCAAGTCACTCATGCGGAATGGACCCATGGCAAAGCCGAATTTCTCTACCGCTTTATCAACCTGCTCAGGAAGACATCCTTCCTCCAACAGAAAACCTGCTTGCCGTATGTATTGTTCAATCATGCGATTACCTATAAAGCCATCGCAAACCCCTGATACCACACCCGTTTTTTTAATCGTCTTTGACAATGCAAGCGTAGTGGCGAGTACGTCTTTGCCTGTTTTTGCGCCGCGAACTATCTCTAGCAGCTTCATGACATTGGCGGGACTAAAAAAGTGAGTACCGATTACGTCCTGCGGACGTTTAGTGAAGGCTGCAATTTTATCGACATCCAATGTTGAAGTATTGGACGCCAGTATCGCTCCAGGTTTCATAACCTGATCTAATTGTTTAAACACGGTTTCTTTAACACCCATGTCCTCAAACACGGCTTCGATCACGATGTCGGCTTGTGCTAAATCTTCGTAGGCAAGTGTGCCGCTGATCAGACCTACGCGTTTATCAAATTGCTCTTGCGTAAGACGCCCTTTTTTCATCGTGTTTTCGTAGTTTTTACGAATCGTGGCTAAGCCCTTATCCAATGCTTCCTGTTT
>CAYUDI010000157.1:1394-3373 GCA_964443585.1 uncultured Bifidobacterium sp. | reverse complement strand
TTCCAGTAGCTTGACTGGTATGCCCGCATTGGCAAAATTCATCGCAATACCACCGCCCATAGTGCCCGCACCAATGACGGCTGCGGATTTAATCGTTCTTAATGGGGTATCGGAAGGAACATCGGACACTTTGGAAGCTGTGCGTTCGCCAAAAAATGCATGACGCAATGCTTTTGATTCTGTCGTTTGTACCAAGTCGAGAAACAAATCGCGCTCAACTTTAAGGCCGTCATCAAATTTCATTTTTACTGCGGCAGCGACGGCTTCCACGCATTTAAGTGGCGCCGGAAAAGGACCCGCGACAACGCGTACCGTATTGCGTGCAAATTGAAGATAACCACCCGCATTGGGATAGCTAATTTTCATGTCGCGTATCTTGGGTAATGGCCGCACATCCGACACTTTTTTAGCAAAAGCAATTGCACCATCAAGCAAGGTACCGGTGATCATTTGATCAAATAATTTTGTACTGGCAAGCTTTTCAGACATCGTCGTTTTACCTGAAACGATCATGTTGAGTGCAGGCTCCAAACCTAAAATACGCGGCAGCCGTTGCGTGCCACCAGCACCCGGCAAAATACCGATGTTCACTTCAGGCAGCGCAATCTGTGCACCTTCCAATGCAACGCGATAGTGACAACCTAAGGCCAGCTCAAGGCCTCCGCCCATCGCTACGCCGTGTATGGCCGCAATAACAGGCTTATCAAAGGTTTCGACCATACGTATGACTGTATGCAGCGAAGGTTCTTGCAACGCCTTTGGGGAATTAAATTCGCGTATATCCGCGCCGCCTGAAAAGCCTCTACCCTCGCCTATGATGACTACCGCTTTAATCGACGCTTTATCAGCCGCTTTAGCGATACCTTCAACTATACCCGTCCGAGTAGCATGCCCGAGGCCATTCACAGGTGGGTTATTTAGCGTGATGACGGCGATATCGCCTTGCTCGGTGTAAGTGGCGGTCATGCTTGTCTCTCCGGTAGTTATTTTTTGAAAGTAGAGTGTAGCCAAATAATGACTCACAGCAATAACTATACCTTAGAAAAGCACGACCGTATTATTTTTTCTTTGTATGCAAATAATCGCTCTGGCATATGCAAAGCACGTGCAGTGCTGACCTTAATTTGAATGTCGTTTGACTCTCAGTATGGCGCTACGTTGTTGATCTTCGGCATAGGCATAATCAACCCTGCCATTGAGTACTTTTCCCATCACGATCATGTTGGTAGTGATGGCATCATGATCTCTGGAACTGAAAGGCTTTTCATAACTAGTGACGACCCCTTGATAACGGAAATGTAAAGTTTCTAAAGCATTACGTATCGCATCACCTTCCAGAGACTTTGATTGACGAATGGCATGCGCCAACAAGTGCATTCCATCGTAACCCTGAGCAGCACTCATGGGCGATGGTATTAGGTCAGTTTTATACGCGCGATGGTAAGCAAGTAAAAAACTATTTTTAGTCGTTGACCCGGCATCTTGTATAAAGGTCTGGGGCATTAGTGCACCGTCGCCTGCAGGGCCTGCAGCATCAATAAAATTTCGCATGGATAGTGTCCAGCTACCCAGTAGTGGTACTCGCCAGCCAGACGATTGAACTCCACGCGCAATGCTCGCTAGCTCCGGGCCAATTCCCCACACTACTAACGCGGTAGCACCTGCAGATCGCGCGCGTTTTATCAGGCCACTCATGTCGGTATCCCCGACTTTAAAGCGACATTCAACGACGACATCCAGACCAGCGATTCTGGCGTGTTCGGCAAACGAAGAAACGCCACTGTCGCCATACGGGGTGGTATCGGCCATTAATGCAATTCGCCCTAGCCCCCTGCGTTTTAGGTCAGCAGCAAGTACTTTGGCTTCTAAGTCCAAAGTGGGAGAAACACGAAAAATGTAATTGACAGGCTGCGATGGCGGTGAAAATTTACGTGTAAGTGCGGGCCCGGTGGATACAGCAACAATTAACGGAATTTTTG
>CAYUDI010000157.1:0-1384 GCA_964443585.1 uncultured Bifidobacterium sp. | reverse complement strand
TTTTGCCTTTTGGTAGTAATCGATTGATGCGAGTCCCACCCCTGTATTAACTATGCCTATAGTCGCAACGACTTTTGCACGGGTCAATTCATCGGCAATTTTTGCTCCGGTTTCGTTACTGGCTGTGTCATCGCGCTCTATGAGTTCAATAGACAACCCGTTAATACCTCCCGAGCTATTGATTTCGTCTGCAGCGAGTCGAACGCCATTGCGCATGCTTTCGCCCATAGGGCTAGACCCACCGGTGAAGGGCCCACTCAGACCTATACGGATAGTTTGAGCATCAACAGCTGTACTTAGTACCAAGCACAACGTAAGAGCAGATATCAGAAAAAAAAGTTTTGCTCGATATGCGTGTGCAGTAAAGTGGTGACAGGCGTCCAATTCAATCTCCTCGTTGAATGAATTGGGCATTTCAAGCTATCGCTACCCTGCTGTCTAGAGTCGTTTATTTTTTGTGGCAAAGACCCCACCGACTATTCAATTATATGTGCATAAATAAAAAAAGCCCGCACTGAGTACGGGCTTAGGTGGTGTGTAACTGACTAACTTATGAAGGGCGTTTCATATTGCATGACGTGGGCTGGGCAGCGACATAAGGATCGACTTTTTGATCTGTACGCCAACCATAGCCAGTGTTTTCCTGATCGAATTTAACTGTCTTGCCATTCGTCTTGACCCACGTCGTCAAATACAACGGTTGCTGTAGTTGATGATCGGATTTACGCATCTCAAGATCGCCGTTCAGGCTTTTGAATTTTTGACCTTCCATGGCGAATGCGACTTTTACCGGGTCAGTCGTTTTTGCCTGACTTACGCCTTTAGCCAGTAACTGTATTGCTGTGTAAGTAGTAACAGCATATAAATCATCATTGAATTTCTTTTTAAATGTCTCAATGAGGTCTTTGCCCGCATTTGTTTCATTGTTTACGTTCCAGGTACCTACATAGCGTACATGCTCAGCAGCTGCCGCACCCATTACCGTAGGCACACCCGTGGTGTACGCGTAATAGGTATAAAACTGCGCTTTTAAATCCGATTCGCGCGATGCTTTAATAAGTAACGCTAAATCCGAACCCCAATTACCTGTAATTACAGTATCGGCTCCACTAGCGCTGATTTTGGCAATGTAGGGAGCAAAGTCCTTAACGCTACCGATAGGGTGAAGATCGTCACCTACAATTTCTATATCGGGACGTTTACGCTTAAGATATTCTTTGGCTGCACGTGTTACCTGATGACCGTGCGCATAGTTTTGCCCAATGATATACACTTTTTTCACTGATTTATCTGCGGATAAATACGTGGTCAGTGCTTCCATTTTCATATCGGAATTGGCATCTAACCTGAAATGCCAGAAACTGCATTTGCTGTTGGTGAGATC
>CAYUDI010000156.1:3606-6155 GCA_964443585.1 uncultured Bifidobacterium sp. | reverse complement strand
CATCTTGAATATAACGAAATCAGCGCTGAGGGCACCAAAGCATTGGCCGAAGCCTTAAAGAACAACAGGACGCTCACTACTCTTGTTCTTAGAGGGAACAAAACCGGCGATGAGGGCACCAAAGCATTGGCCGAAGCCTTAAAGAACAACAGGACGCTCACTGATCTTTCTCTTGGATGTAACGAAATCGACGACGAGGGTTTCAAGGCCTTAGCCGAGGCACTGAAGACAAACACGACGCTCACTGGGCTTGATCTTGGATATAGTGAAAGCAGCGCTGAGGGTACCAAAGTCTTGGCCGAGGCCCTGAAGACCAACAGTACGCTCAATGAGCTTAATCTATATGGTAACGAAATCGGCGATGAAGGTGCCAGAGCTTTAGTCGAGGCAATGAAGACCAACACGACAATCACCAAGCTTCATATAGGATCCTACTACGATAGAGGAACCTACGACGACAGTGTTGAATACGGCAGATTTAAAGAAATAATTAATCAGCAATGTTGGCTAAACGTTCAAAAAGCTTCGATTGAAAACAACATCGCTGGTGCTTTAGATTTACTTACTGATGCTCAAAATAAGAATAAGGTAAATATAACTTCGGTACCTGAAGTAAACAACTTGATTGCACAAAAGATTTTTGTACTTGACAAAGAAGATAAGCTCAACAACCCACAGACTATCTATAACCCCGAAAAAGTTATTAACAAGTACGCCTAAATGAATAGATTGATGGCTATTCAGGGGTTGACTTTCGTTTCTGGTCAATAGTTGCTTTGCATGCTCCATTGCGCTAGAGAATATTTCTTTTCAAAAAAAGGATTTTACTCAAATGTAATTCTTTTTATTGGTTTGGCTCAGATCAAGTTTCTTACTCTTCTGAAGATAAAGATTTCGATACTGACTCATCAGAAGAAATATTCCCAGCCTCTGATAATTAAATTAAGAAACCCGACTCTCTGATATCATAAAAATAAATAAATCCCACCTAGGAACTTATTTTTATTTTTTTCCACAAATTATTTTCACAACTTGTGAAAATAAATTTATTGGAGAATTTTCTATGGCAGATCGCGTAGCAGAAAAAGTTGAAATATATGATAATTATCACAGACCATTAGAAGGCTCCTTGGTCCCAAAGCATACAGAAAATCAATCGCCGCCGACAATGCACCAAGGGATGTCTTCATCGAGCATATCTTCAACTAATGCAGTCAAGAGCACTCAACATATTGACGCTGAAGTGGAAAAAGAAATTGAAAACACACGTAAATTAAACATAGAAAAAGAAGAACTTTGGGCGAAATTTGCTAAGAACACTGAAGTGAAAGTAGTTACGAGAATAGAATCTCTTAGTAGCATTGAAATATGCGAGTTATCTAAATGGATAAGGGAGAAAGCGAAGCCTCAAATTACCAGTTTATCCATCAGCAAAAGCGATATCGATGATAAGGCCGCAAAAGCTTTAGCCAAGGCGATAAAGCCCCAATCAACGATAGATAAGCTAACCACCCTTAAATTTGGGAACAAGCTAAGCAAGCTAGAGACTCTTGAACTGGAAGGCGACACGATTAGCAATGAGGGCATCGCAACTCTAGCCAAGGTGATTCAGGCCAATCACACAATCACTAACTTCAAACTCACTGGAAGCAACATAAGTGACGAAGGAATTGGTGCCCTAGTTGAGCTGATTGCTGCAAATGACACCCTCAAAAATGTCGACTTTAAGGACAACGGCTTCACTGAACAACAAAAAAAACGATTTGAGGAAGCTTTACGTAATAATCGTAATACCAAAATCGAAAATTTTTGGTATTCATGAGACTTCTATTGACAACTCGAAAAATTATTACAAACAGCACAACAAATACAACTGATTGAAGCCAATTTTTTCGTGTCGTCGAGTTTACTGGCTCAGCAGAAAAATCTCCTGAGCCAGTAAACCACAGTTGCTTTTACATCTGAGGATTAAGCTTTTCAGTTTTTGAATGCAGCTTGTTTAAAGCTGCTAAATACGCCTTTGCTGACGCCACTACAATATCCAAGTCAGCCCCTACTCCGTTCACAATGCGGCCACTTTTTGATAAACGCATAGTGACTTCACCTTGTGATTGTGTACCGGTAGTAATGGCATTCACTGAAAACAATAAAAGTTCTGCCCCACTCTTGGTTTGGGTTTCTATAGCATTCACAATCGCATCGACTGGACCATTACCATTGCCTTCGCAGGTGACTTCCTTACCTTCTATAGAAAAAGTCACTCGTGCAGATGGTTTTTCACCCGTCTCGGATTGCTGAGCAAGGGATACAAAATTGTAGTGCTCACGATCATGCGAATGCTGCTCGTCCGATACGAGCGCCATGATGTCTTCATCAAAAATTTCTGATTTACGATCAGCTAATTCTTTGAATCGTGAAAATGCAGCGTTGACTTCAGATTCGGAGTCCAGTGTGATTCCTAATTCTTCAAGACGCTGCTTAAATGCATTGCGACCTGAGAGCTTACCTAAAACAATTTTATTCGCACTCCAGCCCACATCTTCTGCACG
>CAYUDI010000156.1:0-3596 GCA_964443585.1 uncultured Bifidobacterium sp. | reverse complement strand
TGCCTTGAGTATGCCGTCTTGATGAATGCCAGATGCATGGGCAAACGCATTAGCCCCCACAACAGCCTTATTGGGCTGAACAGCAAAACCAGTAATTTGCGAAACGAGTTTTGAGGTCGGTACGATCTGGGTAGCATCGATGCCTATTTCGAGGTTGAAATGATCTTTGCGTGTGCGTACTGCCATGACGATTTCCTCTAGCGCGGTATTACCTGCGCGCTCGCCTAATCCATTGATCGTGCACTCAATCTGCCTTGCGCCACCTATCATTACACCTGCGAGAGAGTTAGCCACTGCCATGCCCAAGTCGTTGTGACAATGAACTGACCAGACGGCCTTATCGGAATTTGGGATGCGCTCACGTAGGGTTCTGAGCATGGTGCCGTAGAGCTCTGGCACGCCATAGCCGACGGTATCGGCAAAATTAATGGTGGTGGCGCCCTCGGCAATAACGCCCTCGAGCACACGACACAGAAAATCCATATCCGAGCGGCTGCCGTCTTCTGGACTGAACTCCACATCATCGGTAAATTGCCGCGCATAGCGTACGGCCTGGCGTGCCTGTTCGTAGACCTGATCAGGTGACATGCGGAGTTTTTTCTCCATGTGCAACGGAGAGGTGGCAATAAATGTATGTATGCGCTTGCGGGATGCTGGCGCTAATGCCTCTGCTGCCCTGGCGATGTCTTTATCATTGGCGCGAGACAAAGAACACACGATGGATTCTTTGATGATGCCTGATATGGCTTTGATGGATTCGAAATCACCCGGTGAAGCCGCTGCAAAGCCCGCTTCGATGACATCGACTTTCATACGCTCTAGCTGACGCGCAATCCGTATCTTTTCGTCTTTGGTCATTGACGCGCCGGGAGACTGCTCACCATCACGCAATGTGGTGTCAAAAATTATCAGTTTGTTTGAATCGGCCATTACGGGCTCCTAGAGTAAATACGAACTGCGGATATATTTTCACCTGCCCTGGGCATTTTTGCCTGAGCGAAGGAAAACACAAATTGTGGGGTATGGGAGTCTGCGCGCTTAGCGCAGTAGGTATAGCAGCAGCAACCCGGACGGGCTGGCTGAAGAAAAGCGAGAACGATTTATATGAGTACCAGACATGCGACAAAGAATAAGGGGATTTACTTAAAAGCGCAACCTAAGCGTTTCTTTGGGACTCCTAGGTAGCGCCTGCGGTTATTTTTCAATACCAGGATCATCGCTGGTCTCAACGATACTGACCGGCTTGCCATTGAACCAGTGCCAGAAGAAGACGCCATAGCCTGACAGCCCATAAATTACAAATAAGCCGAACAGCACCTTGGGCGGATCGCTCGATACCGCGACAAAAATCAGAACAATCAGGAAGATCGCTATGAAAGGGACCGATTTTTTGAAGTTAACGTCCTTAAAACTGTAAAAAGGCACGTTAGTGACCATGGTAAGGCCAGCATATACAGTAATAATCCATGACAGCCAGCGGAAATCTGCACCCGCGATACGCAAATCATCCAGCAACCAAATGAAGCCAGCAACCAGTGCGGCGGCGGCCGGACTAGGTAATCCTTGGAAAAAACGCTTATCAACTACGGCAATGTTGGTATTAAACCGTGCCAGCCGCAGTGCCGCTCCGGCACAGTAAACAAAGGCTGCAAGCCAGCCTAGCTTGCCCATGCCACGCAAAGACCACTCATAGACGATCAGCGCTGGCGCTGCACCGAAGGACACCATGTCCGACAAACTATCGTATTGAGCACCGAATTCACTCTGGGTATTGGTCAGGCGCGCGACCCGGCCATCGGTGGCATCCAACACCATGGCCGCAAAGATGGCTACGGCTGCATTAGAGAACTGGCCATTCATGGCCATCACAATCGCATAGAAACCGCAAAATAATGCTGCCGTCGTAAACGCATTGGGCAATAAATAAATACCCCGGCTTCGCAAAGGGGATGATTGCGGTGCGCCATCGAGCGTCGGCGGTACCCGCCGCATCGGATATTTTTGCAAACGGAAAGGCCTGGCTTGCGCCAACTTGGATTTGTTTTTGCGATTGCTAAATAGAGTCATGCGACTAATGGTAACCGACCGAGGGGGAACCCCGAGTCAAAATTCAGCAAGGATGGTCTCTGTAGCTGAGACTTTGTCACCTACCGTTACTAGCGGACGTGCGGTCAGCGGCAGATACACATCAACCCGTGAACCAAAGCGTATAAAGCCGTAGCGCTGGCCACGATACAAGGCATCTTGGGCATTGACGTAGCAAAGTATGCGACGGGCAATCAAGCCTGCTACCTGCACGCAGGTCACGGTTTGGCCATTGGCAGCGGTAATTACAACTGCATTACGCTCATTCTCGGTGGATGCCTTGTCCAGATCGGCATTAACGAACTGGCCTGGGAAATACTCCACCTTCTCCACTTTGCCATCCACTGGCGAGCGATTGGAATGAACATTGAAGACGTTCATGAAAACGCTGATCTTGAGGGCCTCGCGGTTGGCGTAAGGATCATTCGCCTTCTCCACCACCACGATACGACCATCTGCCGGAGACAGGACCGCATTGGGCTTTTGCGGAATCATGCGCGGTGGATCACGGAAAAATTGCAACACGAAAAGGGCGATGATCCAGAAAGGCCAAGACCAGCTTCCAAAAACAGCGATGGCTACAGCTGCGGCGATCAGCGCTAAAGCCAGAAATGGCCAGCCTTCACGGGCAATGATGGGGTGTGGGTAAGGATTCAAAACAGCTCCAAGAATTACAAAACTTCGGAATTGTACCTTCGCAACATCATATGAGGGATGTTTCCAACGGTATCTATAGTCAATCGGGGAATCATTGCTGGCTAATAGTTTTCTGAACTTGCGCAATAGCAATGTCACAAACGGGAATCGTTCATTTCATTTTTGATATTTCCAAGGAGGCTGCATGATTCCCACAACTCAACGACGGTACCAAACAGTAGAACAGGCATTGAAAGTAATTAACGATGCAGAAAAATTTGGTGGCTCAGTCAAAGTTAACAAATCGGGGGACCTAGAACGAAGTAACTCATCTACTAACCCCCTAAAGAATTTTTTTCTTTTTTTTCGAAAAACATCAGAGCCAAAAATTCAAAATCGCGAGGTCATAGATACTGTTCTCAACAAAATGAAAATTGAGATTATCCAAGCATCATCCTATGTTCGTAGCGTGAATACTTTGATGGAAAATCAAATGCACGACCTAAAAAATTTCAAAGAAACCGGGAAATTAAAAGAGCTAAAAGATCAATGGATCATCTTTAAAAATACTATAGATGCCGCAGAAAATGGTTCCGAAAAAGCGATTGATAAAATTAAGGTTTAAAAAAATTATCGAACTAGTTTTTAGCGATCCAAGGCACGGGAGCCCGTAAAAAAAGCCGCATCTGCATGCGGCTTTTAGGGCGAGCGCGGTGTGCGCATTTTCGCGCACGCCGCATGATGCCAGCAAAGTAAAGAAATTAGTTTTTCGATTGATCTACTAATTTGTTTTTAGCAATCCATGGCATCATCGCACGCAACTTAGCACCGACGATCTCAATGGAGTGCTCTGCATTCAAACGACGACGTGACAT
>CAYUDI010000155.1:3708-6195 GCA_964443585.1 uncultured Bifidobacterium sp. | reverse complement strand
TGCCATCGTCGGGCAGGAAGAAATGAAGCAAGCCATTTTGGTTGCAGCGGTTGATCCGGGTGTGGGTGGTGTGTTGGTCTTTGGTGATCGCGGCACCGGCAAATCCACCGCGGTGCGCGCGCTGGCTGCCATGCTGCCAAAAATGCGCGCTATGGCGCAGTGTCCGTATGGCTGTGATCCGGAGCCAGGTACACCTTCATGTAAAGCCTGTGAACCACTCAAAGCCAAAGGCCAACCTAAAACCGTGTTGCGCGATGTGCCCGTGGTGGATTTGCCGTTGGGTGCCACTGAAGATCGTGTGGTGGGTGCACTTGATTTAGAACGTGCATTATCTGATGGTGTAAAAGCTTTTGAGCCCGGATTGCTGGCGCGCGCGAATCGCGGTTTTTTATATATCGATGAAGTGAATTTACTTGAAGATCATTTAGTAGATTTACTGATAGATGTGGCCGCCTCAGGCGAGAACATGGTCGAGCGTGAAGGTTTATCTATACGTCACCCTGCGCGCTTTGTTTTAGTGGGTAGTGGCAATCCTGAAGAAGGTGAATTACGTCCGCAATTACTCGATCGTTTTGGTTTGGCTGTCGATGTCACCACGCCTACCGATATCAAGCTACGCATAGAAGTCATTAAACGACGCGACAGCTTTGAACGTGGCCCCGAGGCGTTTACTGAACAGTGGCGCAAAGAAGATGAAAAAATTCGCCGCCGCATAGTTGCGGGTCGCAAGCGACTCGACCAAGTAGATGTACCCGATGCCATACTCGAACGAGCAGCACATTTATGCATGACACTGGGTACGGATGGTTTGCGCGGTGAACTGGCTTTAATGCGTGCCTCGCGTGCGTTAGCTGCATATGAAGGCGATGCCATCGTCAACGACTCGCACTTAAAACGTATGGCAGCACCTGCGCTGCGACATCGATTGCGTCGTAATCCATTAGACGACTCCGGCTCCGGCACGCGTGTAGCACGTGCGGTTGACGAGGTATTCGCATCCAGTGCCGCTGCGCGCTAAAACACCTAGCGTTGAATTGGCGATGTCGTCTTCCAGCAAAACTCCAGAGCATCACGACGCAACTAGCCCTTGGTCGCTGGCCGTTCAGGCAGCGGCTTTGTTAGCGATAAATCCGTTAGGCCTTGCGGGCGCGCGCGTGCATGCAGGTGCGGGGCCAGTGCGTGATGCATGGCTGAGTTTGCTGCAATCATTTATGGGTGACGCTGCCTGGAAGCGCATGCCTGTCACTATTACCGATGAACGTTTGTTGGGTGGCTTAGATTTATCGGCCACCTTATCTGCAGGCCGTCCGGTGTTGCAGCAAGGCGTATTAGCGGATGTAAATGGCGGCACGCTTATATTAGCGATGGCTGAACGACTGCCCACGGCGACCAGTGCCAAGCTAGGTCATGTGATGGATAGCGGTGAAATTCATATCGCACGTGATGGTATAGATCAGCGGCGTGATACTCGCTTTGTCGTGATTGCACTAGATGAAGGGGTGAGTGAAGACGAAGTGGTACTTCCGGCACTACGCGATCGGCTTGCCTTTGATTTGGATTTGCGATCAGTCTCGTGGCAAGAGGTGCGAGAGTATCCTGCCAATGTCATTTCAATTGCAGAGATCGACTCGGCACGCGAACGCTTAGCTGGCGTGACAGTGGCCGATGAGTTCATCGAAGCGGTGTGCGGCACAGCGATGGTGTTAGGTGTAAATTCTGCACGCGCTACATTAATGACGATGGCCGCAGCCCGTGCTAACGCAGCATTGTATGGTGATCTCGAAGTGGCTGGTGATGATGTGCGAGCCGGTGCAGATTTGGGGCGGGCACCGCGAGCGGCGCGTTTTCCACCATCAGCTGAGGATGCTGATGCAGATCATGGGCCTGAACCACTACCGGAATCGTTACCTGACTCACCAACTGAGCCACCACCCGACTCACCAGAAGACAACCCACCCGAACCCGATACAGCGACTACGCAAGAACCGCAAGCGCTAGAAGATCAACTACTCGAAGCCACCAAAGCCGCTATACCTGCGGGATTGTTGTCGCAACTACTCGCTGGTGGCGTGCGACGTCGCGCGAGTAGCGGTAAATCAGGTGCAGCAGTAAAGGGTGGTTTACGTGGCAGGCCATCGGGTTCGCGACGTGCAGTGCCTGCACATGGCAGTCGTTTGCATTTAATGGATACCTTGCGTGCAGCAGCACCCTGGCAAAAAATTCGCAAAGCCACATCAAAAAATCAGCTGGCAAAAATTCAGGTGCGCTCAGAAGATTTTCATGTGGCGCGCATTAAACAAAAAACAGCCACCATTACTTTGTTCGTGGTGGATGCATCAGGTTCATCCGCATTAAATCGTTTATCTGAAGCAAAAGGCGCGGTTGAATTATTGCTGGCAGATTGTTATGTGCGGCGTGATCAAGTAGCGCTTATTGCATTTCGCGGCAAGCATGCTGAGTTGTTGTTGCCACCTACACGTTCATTAG
>CAYUDI010000155.1:2991-3698 GCA_964443585.1 uncultured Bifidobacterium sp. | reverse complement strand
ACGAGCTAAACGCACGCTATCGGGTTTGCCGGGAGGTGGCGGAACACCACTAGCGACGGCTATTGATACTGCCGCATCGGTAGCCGAAAGTTTGCAGCGCCGTGGTATGTCACCGGTGATTGTGTTGCTCACTGATGGACGTGCCAATGTCTCTCGCAATGGCAGTGGTGGTCGTGAATTGGCTCATGCAGATGCGATGGAAGCCGCGCGACAGTTGGCGGTAATGCAGGCCTCGGTATTATTTATTGATACATCACCCAATCCACAACCACCTGCAGCAGAGCTTGCCGCTGCCATGCGTGCGCGTTACATGCCGTTACCCTTTGCGGGTGCAGCGACAGTATCGCAGGCAGTTCGTGTCGCAGCATTGGATGGAGTGCGCTGAATTGAGCCAGCACTTACATTGGGAAACCGACGGTCGCGATTGGCCTAATCGATCCAATAGCCACTTCATTACAGCAGCGGGTCTGAGCTGGCATGTGCAGCAATTTGGATTAACAGCTACGACGCAATTCAATCCACAAAAAATTTTGCTTTTGCATGGTACCGGATCGTCGTCGCATTCATGGCGTGATGTAGCGCCATTGCTGGCGCTGCGGTATCAGGTGTTGGCGCTAGATTTGCCTGGACATGGATTTACGACGATGCCACCTGCAGAAGAACAATCATTACCTGAAATGGCCCGCAAGGTGGGTGAATTACTGCGT
>CAYUDI010000155.1:0-2981 GCA_964443585.1 uncultured Bifidobacterium sp. | reverse complement strand
TGCGTGTTATGTCATTTGCGCCAACGCTGGTGATGGGACATTCAGCAGGTGCTGCAGTAGCAGCGCGCATGATATTGGATGGTGCTATTACGCCAGCAGCGATGGTGAGCATCAATGGCGCATTTTTAGGTTTTGGTGGTTTGGCGGGACATGTTTTTTCACCGATTGCACGGTTACTTGCAGCGGGATCCTTTGCGTCGCGATTGTTCGCCTGGCAAGCAAGCGATTCCAGCATAGTAGAAAAACTAGTGCGTAGTACAGGATCTGTGCTTGATCCTTTAGGCATGAAATTGTATGCACAGCTGGTTCGTAATCCTAGCCATGTATCTGCTGCGCTAGCCATGATGGCGCATTGGGATTTAGATGCACTCGAGCGTGAATTACCTAAACTAAGCTTGCCGGTATGGCTGGCCGTTGCAGAGAATGATCTGACAGTGTCACCATCACAAGCCACGCAAGTGGCACGCTTGCTACCTGATGCTCATCGTGTGATGTGGCCTATGCTGGGCCATCTTGCGCACGAAGAAAGCCCAGCTCAGTGTGTGAAATTGGTGGATGAGGTAATGCGGAGTTGATCAGCTCAATTTACTGCGCTTAGGTGTCAGTGTAGTAAAAAAATCTTTGAACTCCTTAATGGTGCGGGCTTTAGAGTATGGTAACGACTCTGCTTTAGCATCCAGTGAACGAGCCACTTCCTTGCTTTCCCGGGAATGAAGACTTAGCGCCTCATCATTTTTAAAGTCTTCGATAGAAATTTTATTTTTTCTCATCTTGGCTCTCCTTAAGTACATCTGGGTACAATTTCCGTCAAAATAATTAGGTAGTGACAATAGAGAGCCATGATCCGGGAGATGTATGCGTGTGTCGGGCATGCCACCTTCTGCATTTGCTATCGCCTCGTGCAAACCTTTTTTTATGCTCTTGAATTTTTTGCTCATGATGGTTACCTGTTTTATTTGGTAGCTCTATTGCCCTTTCAGGAGCGAGCATAGTACGAGCAGATGTATCGATTCGTACCCTTCAATAGAACATCATGAGTGGGTTGGTATGTACCAACCCAATTACGGCGCTTATTCACATACGCTTTAACAACACTCCTCCTATAGCCACTGGCCCCGTGCCCGCAGCTTGCAATTGAAAAACACCAGCGATTTCTGCTGGACCCGTGCCGCTGCTACCAGCACCGACTGCGCCATAAAACCGACCCGATGCACCGCCACTCATGGTGCTGTTAGCTGCAATGCCACTGAAGTAATTAGCAAATTCAGCGCTGCCTATAGTGAGCGTACTGGTGAGTGAGACCGGAACAACATCCAAACTACTTTCATCAACGCGTGTGCCACTAAAGGTGAGTGTGATAGTGCGCTTAGCAAAATCGACATCAGCTTCTACCTGGCCAACGATGGCACGCGCATCTTGATTTTTGTCGTAGGCGAACCAGCCACGCAAGCTACCTGCATAACGCGCAGTGCCTGAACTTGGCATCGTCGTCGGTGTAGTTACCTGACCAAAGCTTATAAAGCCACGACGCATTTTGTTGTGTTCGTTATTGCCACCCCATTCATTGATCATTACTGTGTCTTGCGTGGTCCAACTACTGACATTGGCACTGCCAAAACTCCATTGGTGATAATTGCGATATCCCTTAAAGCCCGGATAAGAAACACCTATGCCATCGGCGCTGGGTAGCAGCACCAAGTTGCCATTGGCGTCGACTCCGTAGCCGGCTTGAGTTGCGCCATCTTCATGCAGGCGTGATGCCCAGGCGGTGTCGGGTGTCGTGCCACCCGTGCGCCAGTCACCCGCTTTTACATGGACGCCAGTGGATTCAACCGAAGGGCAATTTGGGTTGTCTGCTGGGCAGCGCACCGGTTCGCTGCGCGGGAAATACACATTGTTTGCATAGTTGGCTTGTGTGCCAGCGGCGCCTTTGATGGCGTAGTCGTAAAAATTAATGTCAGTTGGCGGCGGGAGCGGCAGCAGCGTGGCGATACCCGCGCTGTTGAGTTGCACTCGCCCTTGTTTTGTTTCAAAGGTTTCGATTACGAGAGGGCGCTCGGTTGTGCCATCCCACGAGAGGCCGAATTTTGATAGCAAGAGCGTTACCCCAGAAGTTAGTCCAGTGGCGTCGCGTTTGACTCGCAGATCGGCCAGACCCCCAGTAGCAGGTTGCAAGCCATAGGCTATGCCCGGCGCCGGGTTGGGCTGTAGCAGATCATTCGTCGAGATGGCGTAGGTCTGAACTCCGGATGTGGTCACGGCGATACCGTTTTCACTGCGGATGATGCTATCGCCGCTGCATTGCGTTCCAGCTTCGGGGCAGCTGGTGCTGTTGGCAGCGCTTTGCGGTGTGGCGAGACTGGAATCACTGCTACTTCCGCCGCAGCCCCCCAACGCAAGTGTGACAAGCAGCAGCGCGCGTACGCCGTGGCTGGACCCAATCGACCCAAGCTTCCCCATGGTTTCTCCCTGAATGATCTGTTGTTGATTCCGATGGCCTTCACCGGAAAAACGAGACCTTAGGTGATCACTCAGAGTGGTTTTTTGCGTAGGGACAAGCGCACTGAGCACTTGGTCAGCTGGGTGAAGAAGATTTACGAATTGATAAGCCTTAGGATACTCCGGCAGGATTTGTGTCTATTTTCCTTGACACAACTTTGTGACAGCTTTAAGTTACACCAATAGGAGGCGCGTGCCTCTAATTGCCAGACGGAGAAGATATGGACAATACACAGCGTATTGAGGCGGCACTGGATGCTGCACTTGCTGCCCAAGAGGGACCACACGGCCCGCCCAAACTGGCAGCGGCTATTCGTCACTCCGTATTTCCGGGTGGCGCGCGCATACGTCCTCACCTGACATTGGCGGTAGCTCAGGCCTGTGGCGCTGACGATTTGAGCATTGCGGCCGCCGCTGGCGCTGCGATAGAACTCATGCACTGTGCTTCGCTGGTGCACGATGATTTGCCGTGTTTTGATAAT
>CAYUDI010000154.1:0-6198 GCA_964443585.1 uncultured Bifidobacterium sp. | reverse complement strand
ATGCCTGGAAAGTCAATTTTTGTAAGTTCACCAACGAGACGCGTAATGGCCTGGAAGATTCTAGCCATCACTCAGGACTAAAATTTATTGCTGCTGTTAATGGTGCCTGCGCCGGTGGTGGTTATGAATTAGCAGCGGCCTGCGATGAAATCATATTGGTCGACGACAGATCATCAGCGGTGAGTTTGCCTGAGGTACCTTTACTCGGTGTGCTGCCCGGTACTGGTGGCCTGACACGCCTGACAGACAAACGCAAAGTTCGGCATGATCATGCAGATATTTTTTGTACTACCTCGGAAGGTATACGCGGACAAAAAGCCAAAGACTGGAAACTCGTTGATGAGATCGCCAAGCCTGCAGTGTTTGCGCAATTCGTACGAGATCGTGCGTTAGCGTTAGCTGAAAAAAGCGATAGACCTGCGGACGCTAAAGGTGTGCAGCTAACACCGCTATCACGTCATTTTTCTGATGATGGCGTTGAGTATGAAGTCGTCAAGGTCACCATAGATCGTTTAGCTCGTACTGCAACCATCACCGTAACTGCACCCTCAACGACCCAACCTGAAACTATCGAAGGTATAGAAGCTGCAGGCGTACACTGGTGGCCATTGCAACTGGCGCGCGAACTCGACGACGCTATTTTGCATCTGCGTGCCAATGAAATCGATATCGGTACCTGGTTATTAAAAACAGCCGGCGATTCTGCCGCAGTACTGGCGTGTGATGCGGTATTACTTGCTCACCAGTCGCATTGGTTGGTGCGTGAAACGATCGGTATGCTGCGTCGTACCTTAGCGCGCATTGATGTATCTTCACGTAGTCTGTTTGCATTGATAGATGAAGGTAGTTGTTTCGCTGGCACGCTGGCTGAGTTAGCACTGGCGGCCGATCGCAGCTACATGTTGGCCTTGCCCGATGCACCGGACGCTGCACCTGCGCTGCATTTATCAGCTATGAATTTTGGGCTGTTGCCCATGATTACAAATCAATCGCGCTTGTCCCGTCGTTTTTACGATGATGAAACTGAGCTTGCAGCTGCACGCGACAGTATAGGAAAAGCTCTGGATGCTGATGTAGCGATGTCCTTGGGTTTGATTACATCCAATCCCGATGATATTGATTGGGCAGATGAAATCAGAATGGCAATCGAAGAGCGTGCCAGCATGTCGCCCGATGCACTCACAGGCATGGAAGCTAATTTGCGATTTAACGGCAAAGAAACGATGGCCACGCGTGTGTTTGGTCGTTTGTCAGCCTGGCAGAACTGGATTTTCAATCGACCCAATGCAGTCGGTGAATTGGGTGCTCTTAAAGTTTACGGCAGTGGTAGTAAAGCCAAATTTAATTTCGAACGTGTGTAAATCAATGATTCTCTCAAGGAGTAGTCGTGAGTTCAATTAACTACAGTGAAAAAATTCCTAACAATGTCAACCTCTCTGAGGACAGAACATTACAACGCGCGCTAGAACACTGGCAGCCTAACTATTTGCAGTGGTGGCAGGATATGGGCCCCGATGGCTCACAAGGTTTTGATGTGTACTTGCGCACGGCTGTCAGTACGACGCCCGATGGTTGGGCTCATTTTGGCCATGTAAAGATGCCGGACTATCGTTGGGGTATTTTCCTTGCGGCGCAGGAACAACATCGTCAGATTCACTTCGGTGAGCACAAAGGCGAAGCCGCTTGGCAAGATGTGCCTGGCGAGCATCGCGCTAATTTGCGTCGCATTATCGTGACTCAAGGCGATACCGAGCCTGCGTCGGTTGAGCAGCAGCGTCATTTAGGCCTGACGGCACCATCGCAATACGATTTACGAAATCTTTTTCAGATCAATGTAGAGGAAGGTCGCCATCTGTGGGCGATGGTGTATCTGCTGCATAAATATTTTGGTCGTGATGGTCGTGAAGAGGCGGAAGCACTGTTGCACCGGAATTCGGGTGATCAAGATAATCCACGTATTTTGGAAGCGTTTAATGAAGAGACCCCTGATTGGTTGGCGTTTTATATGTTTACGTATTTCACCGATCGTGATGGCAAGTTTCAGCTGTGCGCGCTGGCTGAATCAGGCTTTGATCCGTTAGCGCGCACCTGCCGCTTTATGTTGACCGAAGAAGCGCATCACATGTTTGTGGGCGAATCAGGTATCTCGCGCACGATACAAAGAACCTGCCAAATTATGAAAGAGCATGGCATAGAAGATCCTGAGCAGGTTCGCATGCAGGGTGTGATTGATCTGCCCACGATACAGCGCTATTTGAATTTCCACTTTAGCGTAACGATAGATTTATTCGGCGCGGATCAGTCATCGAATGCAGCCACGTTTTACAGCTCTGGTCTGAAGGGTCGTTATGAAGAGACTAAGCGCGACGATGATCATTTACTCAAGGGCGAGCACTACCGCATACTTGAAGTTCAAGGTGACAAGCTGGTAGAAAAAGAAAAGCCTATGCTAAATTCTTTGAACGAAGTTTTGCGTGATGATTACATTAAAGACTCTATTGCTGGCATAGGACGCTGGAATAAAGTGATAGAAAAAGCCGGCTTGTCTTTCCGTTTGCAAGCACCTCACAAAGCCTTTAATCGTCATATCGGTAGTTTTTCAGGGATGCGTATATCTCCGGATGGTCGTGTGATTTCTGAAGCTGAATGGCAGGCGAATGTGCGCAGCTGGTTACCTACCGAAGAAGATCGTGCGTATGTGGCGTCGCTGATGGGTCGCGTAGTTGAGCCAGGCAAGATGGCAAATTGGATTGCGCCTCCACCAGTGGGCATTAATCGCCAGGCCATAGATTTTGATTACATACGATTTAACTAAGCTCACTGAAACGTATGAGCGCAAATGATGCCCAGGTGCTGATCCATCAGCACCTGATAGACCCCGAGGTGTGCATACGATGCAATACCTGTGAAGAGACGTGTCCGATAGATGCGATCACACATGATGATCGCAACTATGTCGTTGATCCGTCTATTTGCAATGGTTGCAATGCATGTGTGCCGCCGTGCCCCACAGGTTCTATCGATCATTGGCGTACCTTGCCCAAGTCCGCTGCGTATTCAGTCGCAGATCAACTTACGTGGGATGAACTGCCAGCGCAACAGGAAATCTCTGAGGAATCCTTAGCGAGTATCGTTACCGAGCCGCCGCCGCAACATAATGCAGCGATATCAGCGACGTCGCTCACACCGCCGTGGTCAGCAGAAAAACCACAACTCAATTTATTTGACATCCGCCATCCGGTAACTGCCACGGTGGTGGGAAATTATCGACTAACTGACGCACAAGCTGAAAGTGATGTGCGACATATCGTTCTTGATTTCGGTAATCAAATTTTTCCTGTATTGGAAGGTCAGTCCATAGGCGTGCTTCCACCCGGTGTGGACGCGTCCGGTAAACCGCATTATTTACGTATGTATTCCGTAGCGAGTGCTCGCGACGGTGAGCGTGCGGGGTACAATAATCTGGCGCTGACAGTGAAACGCGTCCTATTTGAGCGAGACGGTATGCCTGGTAAAGGGGTTGCATCGAATTATTTATGCGATCTAAACAAAGGTGACAAAGTCCAGGTGACGGGCCCGTTTGGTGATCGCTTCTTAATGCCTAACCATCCCGGTTCCAATTTACTTATGATTTGCACCGGCACAGGTGCAGCACCTATGCGCGCCATGACAGAGTATCGTCGTCGTTTGTTGGCGCAATCGAAAGCAGTTGAAGGTCAACTGATGCTGTTCTTTGGAGCGCGCAGTCCCGCAGAACTTCCT
The DNA here is from genome assembly GCA_964443585.1 of uncultured Bifidobacterium sp. Taxonomy (GTDB): domain Bacteria; phylum Pseudomonadota; class Gammaproteobacteria; order Burkholderiales; family Burkholderiaceae_D; genus Pernthalerella. The sequence goes on along the minus strand of CAYUDI010000154.1, from coordinate 2,436 downwards.
TACTTTGGGCCGTTGCGAAAATTACCTGCTAGTTTTATTGATCAGTACCTGGCGTTTTCTCGCGTTGACGGAGAGCCACGTTGCTACGTACAAGATAAATTGCGTGAAGCATCTGTGCGGGTGGCTGATCTTTTGCGAGGTGACACGTATATCTACATCTGCGGCTTAAAAGGTATGGAAACAGGGGTTATGGATGCGTTGCGCGATATCTGCCGCGCAGCTCATCTGGACTGGGATGTTATGCATCCGATAATGGTTACCGAAGGTCGTTTTCACGTTGAGACGTATTAGCGGGGCTAATTGACCACTCGCTAAGTAGGGATATGCTTCTCATGGCGATGCCTGACAACTTACCATGGCATGCGTCGTACAACTGCGCTGGCACCAGAATAAACGTCATTAATCAGCGTTTCACGTAAGTACCTCGACCACCTATAAAAATTAAACGAGAGTAGCGCAGTCTGATGAAAAAATGGTGTAGCTCACTTCTGAGCAGCTTGCTGCTTACGTTCATGTTGTGTGGTCAGGTTAACGCGATCACGTTAAAAAAATCCGATGTCGATGGCTTTCTTGCTAACAAATATATCGTTGGCGATATCAATCCCGATGTACCGGTATGGCCGCTGTTTTTGCGTGATGCCGTCGGTGAAAATCAAAAACCTGTTTTATATGGCTATGCGTTTGAATCTGTCGATTTCGAACCGGTTCGAGGTTATGGCGGCAAGCCTATCAACATTTTAGTTTGCATCGATACTCAGGGTGGATTTATTGAGGTAAAACTACTCGATCACCGTGAACCCTTGTTTCGCTCGGATGTAGGTTTCGCAAAACTCGCCGGTTTTGCTGCGCAATACACTGGCTTGTCCATACACCACGATATACAGATTTATGACTTCAAAGCCAAGACAGCGCGTGATGCAAAATACGCAGCGCTGCATGGCGTTCAGGCCGGTACTGTGTCTGTTAGAGCTATGGACCGAGCCATCTTACAATCAGCCACGTCGGTTGCGCGTGCGCATCTGGAAGCTGCAAAAACTGGCACCATTGTTGGCGAAGGCAATGCGATTGCGCTGAGCAAGGGATCGCTATATGACGCACCTGTCAAACCACTCAATTGGTCCCAGATGCGTATGCGTGGCATGGTTGAGGCGATGTCTCTGACACGTGCTCAAATAGAAAAAGCATTTGCAGGTACTAAAGCTGCCGGTGCAGATAAACAAGCCCAGAGTAAGCCTGATGAAGTGGCCATAGAATTTACTATTGCTTTGATTAGCTTGCCGTCCATTGGACGTAATCTGCTTGATGATGAAGGTTGGCGTTTGGTGGGTGCAAATCGGCGTGATGGTCAGGCTTTGATGATTAGCGAGAGCGGCCCATTTTCAAAAATGCTGTACGAAAGCATACGTATAGCCGATGAAATCCCCTATGTTTTGCAGCAAGACGGCAAACCCATTACATTGCGTTCCATGGCGTATGACAAAGGTCTTAATGTGCCAGGCTACCCCACGGCTACGCGCGCTCATTTTTTGATTGTGGACTCGGCCACGCCACTCGATCCTTCGAAACCATTTGATCTGTCATTCAAAATCGGTCGGCGCTATGGAACCTTTCCGAATCAGTTTACGTATGTAGAATTTCCTTTGCCGTATGCCTTTCATGGGTGGCGTGCGAGTGCCTCTGCGTTATTGGATGCGGAGTGGGTAGATATCTGGTCTAAGCGCGCTGTTGATATTGGTGTATTGGTGACAGGACTAATCGTGCTGAGCATTGCACTGATACGCCAGCGATCTACTTCAGCGAATCCTTCGCGACTTAGTGTTTTTCGGGTGACTTATCTGCTCTTTACATTAATCGTCATAGGTTGGATGTTTCAGGGTCAGCTTAGCATCGTCAATATCACAGCATCTCTGGATGCGATTGCCACGGGCAATGATCTGAGTTTTTTACTCACCGATCCCATGACGGTTATTTTATGGATATTTGTTGCTGTCACGTTGGTTGTTTGGGGGCGCGGTACTTTTTGCGGCTGGCTCTGTCCTTTCGGTGCCTTTCAGGAATTAGTCAGTCTCGTTGTACAGAAATTGGGTATAAAACCACGGCATTTCCGCAGCGCTCTGGATGCCAAGCTTAAATGGATAAAATATTTAGTATTGGTTGCTGTGTTGGGATCACTTTGGGTACTGCCTAATGCGACAGAGCTTGCGGTAGAGGTGGAACCATTTAAAACAGCGATCAGTTTATATTTTGTGCGCGATTGGCCTTTTGTCGTTTGGGCTGTCAGTTTGCTGGTACTTAGTGTGTTTGTGTATCGGGGTTATTGCCGTTATATCTGTCCGCTGGGAGCGGCGCTGGCGGTGTTAAACCCGCTGCGGCGCTGGGGTTGGATTGCTCGTCGTGAGGAATGCGGCACTCCTTGCCAAACCTGCCGTCATCGAT
>CAYUDI010000153.1:4531-6212 GCA_964443585.1 uncultured Bifidobacterium sp. | reverse complement strand
TTTGGCGGTCACGTCCTTGCGGAAGGCGCGGACTGTTTCGCGGGCGATGATCTTGCCGCCAAGCGCCGCCTGAATCGGCACCTGGAACATATGCGGCGGGATCAGTTCCTTGAGCTTCTCGCACATTTGTCGGCCACGACCTTCGGCGCGGGTGCGATGCACCAGCATCGACAGCGCGTCGACCGGCTCTGCATTGACAAGAATGCTCATCTTGACGAGATCGCCGGCGCGATAATCGGTGAGCATAGTGTTATTGGTGCAGGGTGCTACATAGGTCAGGATGCGCGCATAGGTGCAGCAACCGTGTTTCACCCCAATGTGAGTTTTCTTTCGGATTGCCATATAGGCGAGCGCGGCGTGGTGCAGTCAGGGGCAGTGATAGGTGGTGATGGTTTTGGTTTTGCTAACCAAAAAGGGCGATGGATCAAAATCCCGCAAACCGGCGGCGTTCGAATTGGCGACGATGTCGAGGTAGGTGCAAGCACCACAATAGATCGCGGTGCTTTAGATCACACTCGCATTGAAAATGGCGTCAAGCTCGACAATCAAATACAAATTGCTCACAACTGCATCATAGGTGAAAACACGGCGATGGCAGGCTGCGTTGGTGTGGCTGGAAGTGCAAAGATAGGACGAAATTGTACATTTGGTGGTGCAGCGATGATTCTTGGGCACCTGACCATTGCAGACAATGTGCATGTATCGTCTGGAAGTTTAGTATCGCGGTCACTACATGAAGCTGGGCAGTACACAGGTTTTTATCCATTGGCCAAAAATGCAGACTGGGAAAAAACAGCCGCTGTTGTGCGTCAGCTTGACGGGCTCAGAGATCGTATAAGAGAACTTGAAAAACTGGTCAAAGAATTGACCGCAAAAAAATAATTCACCATCCTAAGGGCAGACGGTACGCATTATGAATAGCCTTGACATCAATCAGATCAAACAATATTTACCTCATCGCTACCCACTTTTACTGGTAGACCGAGTGCTTGATTGGGAATCTGGCAAAAGCATTACAGCCATCAAAAATGTCACCATCAACGAAGAATTTTTCAATGGGCATTTTCCAAACAAACCCGTCATGCCCGGAGTAATGACGATAGAGGCACTAGCGCAAACGTCTGCGCTGTTGGCATTTCTCACGATGGGACAAAAACCGGATGAGAATGCGGTGGTGTATTTTCTTGGAATTGATAATGCGCGTTTCAAGCGTCCTATCGAACCGGGCGATCAATTACGCATGCAGGTAGAGATACTTCGACAGTCGCGTGGTATTTGGAAATTTCAGGCTCGCGCAACGGTTGATGATCAGCTTGCTGTTGAAGCTGAACTCATGTGTACCATGCGCAGTATTGCAGATACTCCTGCAGCGGAATAAGCATTATGGCAAAGATTCATCCTACAGCGATTATTGAGCCTGGTGCAGAGGTGCACGAAACGGCAGAAATCGGCGCCTACAGCATGATAGCTTCCAACGTCGTCATTGGAGCACGTACCCGTGTGGGTCCTCATGTAGTGATTGAAGGCCATACTCGCATAGGCCAAGACAATACGTTTTATCAATTTTCATCGATTGGTGCGCCACCTCAAGATAAAAAATATGCGGGTGAACCTACCAGCCTTGAGATAGGAGACAGAAATACCATACGCGAATTTTGTACCTTCAATCGTGGTACTGTGC
>CAYUDI010000153.1:321-4521 GCA_964443585.1 uncultured Bifidobacterium sp. | reverse complement strand
CGTTACCCGGCTGGGTAACGATAATTGGATCATGGCTTATGTACATTTAGCCCATGACTGTCAAATCGGTAATCACACTATTTTTGCAAACAATGCCCAATTAGCAGGCCATGTGCACGTGGGAGACTGGGCCATCATGGGTGGATTTTCGAATGTTCATCAGTTCTGCAAAATTGGCGCACACGCTATGGTAGGTATGAGTACCAGCCTGACCCAAGACGTACCCCCGTATGTGATTTTGTCAGGTAACCCAGCGCAGGCACATGGCGTTAACAGCGAAGGCTTAAAGCGTCGAGGTTTTTCCCGCGAGGCGATTACTGCAATTCGTCATGCTTATAAAGTACTTTATAAATCGGGACTCACCCTGGAAGAAGCAAAATTAGCTTTGCAGGCACAGGAACAGTCCGAACCCGAATTTGCAATGGAGTTAAAACTTATTCGTGATTTTCTCCAGAATGTGAGTCGTGGCATTGTCCGCTGATCTTTCCATTGCAATGGTTGCCGGTGAGGCCTCCGGCGATATCCTGGCGGGCCGGATGTTATCGGGCTTGCGCCCTATGCTTACTGATGCGCGCATCTATGGCATTGGTGGTCCTTGCATGGCTGAGCATGGTTTTATTTCTGAGTACCCCATGGATAAGCTTGCTGTGCGGGGCTTGTTTGAAGTGCTAGCGCATTATCGCGAGCTCAAGGGGTTTCGTGATTCACTGCGCGATCGGCTGTTAGCTGAAAAACCAGCGGTATTTATCGGAGTTGATGCGCCTGACTTCAATCTTGATTTAGAAATCGCCCTCAAAAAAGCAAAAATACCGACCATACATTTTGTCAGCCCCTCTATTTGGGCCTGGCGTCGTAGCCGCATAAAAAAAATAGCGCGCGCCGTCGATCACATGTTGGTAATTTTTCCGTTCGAAGAAGCGATCTACAAAAAAGCAGGAATTCCAGTCACGTATGTAGGGCATCCATTGGCCGAGGTTATTCCTATGGATCCCGATCAGGATGCCGCGCGCGATGCACTCGGTCTGGAACGTAGCGGAAGATTAGTCACCATATTGCCTGGCAGCCGGCTTTCTGAACTCAAATACAACTCGCGAGTATTTGTTGAAACAGCAGCACAACTCGCTAAGCGCGACCCTACAATTAGATTCATTATTCCTATGGCAGGTGAGGCGCAACGCGCTTATTTTGAGCAGCTCATCTCGCGCGCTGAGTTGCAACGATTGCCCATCACGATCATTACCGGACATTCACACGAGGCGATAGCGGCGTGTGATGCCGCTTTGGTGGCCAGTGGTACAGCGACACTTGAAGTAGCTTTGTTCAAAAAACCTATGGTGATTAGCTACCGCATGAATCCGGCGAGCTGGCAAATTTTAAGACTCATGGCCTACCAGCCGTGGGTGGGATTACCAAATGTAATGGCTCGAGAATTTTTAGTTCCTGAGCTATTACAAGACCGTGCCAATCCTGCCGGTTTGGCCAGCGCATTGTGGGCGCAGATATCGAATGATCAAAACCGCCAGCGCTTGCGTCGGCGTTTCGTGGACCTGCATCATGACCTGATGCGCAACACAGCCTCACAGAGTTCGCATGCAATCATGGAGATGCTCTCTCAGCACGGAAGGCTGTAGCATGCCCAAAGTCGTCGTCATGCCTTCGTTGTTCGATAGTGAGGGCGAGTTAATTTGCGGTGTCGATGAAGCTGGTCGCGGTCCACTCGCCGGGCCAGTGTTTGCCGCAGCAGTTATTCTTGATCCTAATGTCGTTGTGGATGGTTTGCGCGACTCAAAAAAATTGACGGCTCAACGCCGCGAAGAGCTGGCCATACTTATAAAACGCGATGCGCTTTCATGGTCTATAGCTCAATGTTCTGAAGCAGAAATCGATGAGCTCAATATACTGCAGGCCACCATGCTTGCTATGCGCCGTGCTATCGAAGGTTTATCAATCACGCCCACGCTAGCACTCATCGATGGTAATCGCTGCCCTGTTTGTACGGTGCGTACTGAAGCCATCATTAAAGGCGACGATAAATTTACGCAGATTTCAGCCGCATCCATACTCGCAAAAACAGCGCGTGATGCAGCACTCATGGAGATGCATAAAACCTATCCAAATTACGCCTTTGATCAGCACAAAGGCTATCCCACCGCATTACATTTAGAGCGTTTACGAGAACATGGTGTATCACCGGTTCACAGGCGATCCTATGGGCCAGTGCGCGAATTACTCAATCTCGCTAATCCCAGCCTATGACGTTAAGACTCATCAGTTCGCGCGATAACCCGCAGTACAAGCAGTTGAGACAAATCGCCACAAGTTCTCAGGCTAGACGCAAACAAGCCAGAACGTTGCTCGATGGAGTGCACCTATGCCAGGCGTGGTTGCAGCACCGTGGCAAGCCTGAACTTTGCATCGTGGGCGAATCAGCGCGCAGTCATGTGGAAGTCGCAAGCGTGCTTCATCAGTGTGAAATCTTGAACAGCGACTGTGTCATACTGCCCGACAGTTTGTTTTCTTCATTAAGTCAGGTAGAGCAGGGTGTGTCTTTGTTGTTCGTTGTGGGTACACCCGAGAACGCGACGCTGCCTCAGTTAAATCAATTGTGTGTGTTGATAGATGCCGTTCAAGATCCCGGTAATTTGGGATCAATACTGCGTACAACAGCTGCTGCAGGAATCAAACACGTAGTTTGTTCTGAAGGAACGGTGTTTGCCTGGTCACCCAAAGTGCTGCGAGCGGGCATGGGAGCACACTTTCAGCTCGATATCATCGAACATGCCAACTTGCAGCCGTTAATCACGGCTTCAACCGTGCCAGTCTACGCAACGGATTTGCATGCACAACACTCTATTTATGCAGCGGACTTAACTCAACCCTGCGCCTGGTTGTTTGGCAACGAAGGCAAAGGCGTTTCGGACGAACTTTTATCGTGTGTGAGTGCAAGGCTCACGATACCTCAGGCGATTGGCGTGGAGTCACTCAATGTGGCCGCTGCAGCTGCAGTTTGTTTGTTTGAGCAAAAACGTCAGCGTGAGAACAAACCATAACGACTCGCGAGGGCGTCCTTAGTGATTTAGGCCACAGGCAGTGGGGCTTCTGTATAGATGAGCCCCGGCGCTATCCAGCGCTGTGTTTGCGGCAGTTGGGTTGTTGTCAGTTCTTTGGGGCAGACATGATCGAATCGGTAATGCCTCCCATCGATAACCGCGTAGCGATAAATTGGCTGGTCCAGATACTGACCCATGGGTTCCATAAGGCGTTGAGGCTTGGCCATTTGAATGCGCTGAGTGGCGGTGCGTCCCGGCTGGCCTAGGCGGTAATTTCGTAATTCAGTTTCTATGTTCTGCAAGCTGTCTTTCAGCACCCAAAGTAACAACGCAAAACACAGCCAAAGTATCAGCTCAACGGCAACCATCTCCATGGCATAGCCTCCCCAAAATTATCGAGGCGGTATCGATAGCCTCGTTAGGTATTCATACAGGGTTTGTTGAGGGACTACGATCCTGGTTCCTTGTGAATGTTTGACTCTCATCAATAGGGCTATTTGTGCTAGCCTAAATCGGCTGTTTAATAGGCGCGCTTTTCTAGAGATAACTCTTGAAGCATCAGAGTGGCAATTTCTTCTATAGATTTGACGGTGGTCGAAACCCAGCGGATACCTTCCTTTTGCATCATGCGTTCTGCCTCATTAACTTCATAGCGAGAATTTTCTAATGAAGCGTATTTACTCCCAGGACGACGCTCGTTACGCACTTCAGATAAGCGGTCAGGTGCTATAGACAAACCAAAGAGTTTGCTTCGAAACGCAGTCAGTCCACTCGGTAGCTGACCACGTTCGAAATCCTCGGGAATTAGCGGATAGTTAGCTGCCTTAATTCCGTATTGCATTGCCAGATAAAGACTGGTGGGCGTTTTACCTGATCGAGATACTCCCACCAGAATCACATCGGCCAAAGGCAGATTTTTGTGTGACTGACCATCGTCATGAGCCAGCGAAAAATTGATAGCCTCAATACGGTTCTTGTATCCCTCGGCATCGGCAATATTGTGGCTGCGTCCTATGCTGTGAGTGGAGCGCACACCCAGTTCTTGTTCCAATGGATCAACAAATGTCTTGATCAAATCCATATGTAATCCATTGGATTTTCGAACGATGCCCGAGAGCTCTGCTTTGACCATCGTGGAGAAAACAATAGG